>JAPHSW010000187.1 GCA_026196615.1 Gammaproteobacteria bacterium
CATAGAAGATTTTTTTGTTGCTCACTAATAGGGGCAATTTTATGACCATAACTGTCATAGTTACGTTGTGTTCCCCCAGGCACACAATCCATTGCCATATAATCTTTAACACCATCCAACATAGGCACACAAGAATAATCAATCACTGCATTAACCTCACTGGCTTCACACATTTCAGTCAGATGCCCCAGAAGCCCGAATCCAGTGACGTCAGTTAACGCTTTCACTCCTGACAGATGGGCAATTTCAGCACCAATACTATTTAAACAACACATATTGTCTCTAGCCACATTTTGATGAATCACTTTCAGCTTATTTTTTTTCTGTGCTGTGGTTAAAATACCAACACCTAAAGGTTTGGTCAGATACAATTTACAACCAGCTTTTGCAGTGTTATTTTTTTTAAGTAATGATTTTTGTACCATACCAGTCACCGCTAAACCAAAAATAGGTTCTGGCGCATCAATACTATGTCCACCGGCCAATTGAATACCTGCCTCCAAACAAACACTACGACCACCCTCAACAACTTGTTGAGCAATATCTGGAGAAAGCTTATCCAGTGGCCAGCCTAAAATAGCAATGGCCATAATAGGCTTCCCTCCCATCGCGTAAACATCACTGATGGCATTTGTTGCTGCAATGCGACCAAAATCAAAGGGATCATCGACTATCGGCATAAAAAAATCAGTAGTACTGATAATGGCCTGATCATTACCGATATCATAAACTGCTGCATCATCCCTTGTTTGATTCCCCACCAATAAACGTGCATCATTTGGAGCAATAAGACTGCTTTTTAAAATGGAATCCAGTACTTTTGGTGAGATTTTACAACCGCAACCAGCACCATGACTGTATGCAGTCAGTTTTATTTCAGGCATAAGCCGACAATCCTTTGAAATTAATTAAAGAGGCGTGTTTTGTAACATAGAATTGATAACAAACCATTGATAAAACTCAATGTTTATGAATATATAGAAAATTCAATCATTTAAGAGCTTTATAAATGTTATATTTCACTTTTACTTGAATATTTCTTAACCTTTTCTATTATTAAGTGGGGGGATGTACCAACAATATGTCTTAAGTTTTCATTTATCCAGTCGATAAATCAAACATAAGGTAATTTTCTTTAAGATAGTGAGGTTTATGTGGTCGCTTTCACCCCAAAAGGTTCTTCATTGCTCATCAAACATAAAATTTGGTTAGGCTTTTCAACTGTTTTATTCATTATGCTCGTTATTTCTTTACTTGCTTTCAGCAGTCTGAACAAAGTTAATCAATCAGTCACAACTGTTGTTGAAGAAAATCAACCAATGGTCATTGCTTCATTGGAATTATCTGAAAACTTGCATAAAGCCAATGGTTTTCTTGGTTTTTATTTACTTAGTAAAGAAGAAGCTCATAAAAAAGCCTATATAGAGGCAATCCAACAAATTGAAAAAATTTATCAAAAACTCAAAACCGTTTCAAAAGGTGATGCCCAAAAAACAGTCAGTGTTTTAGGTGAAAATATAAATAAATTTACCTCTTACAAAGATAAGATGTTAGTTTTGCCCACCGATCTGACACTTAATTTTCCAGCATTTAAATATTCAGCTGACAACTTAAATCCCTTTGCCCAAACCACGCTGCAAATTTTAGGGGAAATGATACTCTCTGAAGATGAGGAAGATCCAAGTCAGGAACGTAAGGAATTACTTAACGACATACAATATTTCCGCTATTCCTGGAGCATACTATTAAATGACATCCGGATATTTCTTAACCAACCTGTTGATTCCAATTTAAGCAATCTTGAAAATTCACTTTCTCGTGTCCCTGGACTAATAGAAAAACTAGAAGCAAAAACTGATCTATTTACATTTGAGCAAGAAGAAGGTTTTCCAAAAATAAAGGAAAGCTCATCAACATTTTTAAAAAATGCTGCGGTCATGATCACCATGCAAAGAGGTGAAAAGCGCCGCATGGATGCTTATATCATACGTAATGAGCTAGGCCCAATAGTAGAAAAAATTGAATCAGCACTTAGTCAAATCGTTAAGCAGCAACAAACAGCCATTACTGAAAATAGTCACGACCTTATTTATGAAGTTAAATCAGGTATTAACTTACAGTTTATTTTGTTAATCATTGGCTTGAGCTTAGGTGTGATTGCAGCCTGGATGATCAGCCGTATGATCACAAAAAATTTAAACACTGCAGTTGAGGCAATGAGAGATGTTGCTGAAGGCGAAGGCGATCTAACAAAACGTCTTGAAGTCAAAGGTAATGATGAAATTGCCCAACTTTCTACTGCCTTTAATACCTTTTCAGGCAAAGTTGCCGCATTAGTTGCTGAAGTTGCTGGCGTAACGACTCAACTATCATCTGCTGCTTCAGAAATGAACCAATTAACAGGCAAAACTCAGCAAGCCATGACCACACAGGTTGAGAAAGTGAATACTGTGTCTGCATCAATGACAGAGATCTCTCAACAAGTGGATGATATATCACAAAGCTCAGAACAAGCTGCTGAAATTTCAAGGCAAACGGATGAAGAATCATCGGAAGGCAAACGCATTGTCAAAGAAGGTATCAGCATTATTTCGAAGCTAAAACAAGACTTTGAAGGTGCGACAACAACAGTCCAGGCAGTTGAAGAAGATGCTGAATCCATTGGTAGTGTTCTTGACGTCATTCAGGGAATTGCTGAACAAACCAACCTTCTTGCCTTAAATGCTGCTATTGAAGCTGCCAGGGCAGGTGAACAAGGGCGAGGATTTGCAGTGGTTGCAGATGAGGTCCGCACCCTGGCTTCCCGAACTCAAGATTCTACTTTGGAAATAAAAACTATTATTGAACGCTTGCAAGTCGGTTCCAGCAAAGCTGCTCAAGTCATGAAACATGGTACAGAGCAAGTGCAAACCAGTGTTGATTCAACCAATAATGTTGGAAACTCTTTGGAAAAAATCTCAAAATCCGTTGCTAAAATGAATACAATGAATAATCAAATTGCAGCCGCAACTGTTGAGCATTCCGCAGTTTCAGAGCAAGTCGATCAAGGAGTTAATGATATTTCTGGTGTAGCTTTGGAAGCTTCAGATGATGTTGAACAAATTGCCACTTCCAGTCAGGGTGTTTCTGAACTGACTCAAAAGCTAGAATCTCTGGTTGGTCAATTTCATTATTGAACAAAAGATGTTCAAATAACAGACAAAATCTGACTATCCCCTTTCTCTATAAATGCTTTGTGGATAGTGCATATACCTCTGGTTATCAGTAATGCGTTAACCAGTTCACATTTTTAGCATATTCTTATATTTGACTTACGTTTTCAATCGCATACCATTAGACATTTTCACTTATAAGTAATTGTTTTAATTGAATAATTTTCGATTAAGATTTATCCTACAAAGAAAAGTAATATTTACCCTCCAGCCTGTAGGAGAACCCTTATTGCCAGAGAAAATCTTCCTGTTAAGATACGCACATGGATTAGGAAATCCATGCAAGGAAGATGTAAGAAGGAACGATAAGGGAGTACAAGGTCTAAGGATTGACCAACAGACAGGAAGTGTTTATATGAAAATATAAGACAGTCTGATAGGGAGTCACAAAAAGCGACTGAAGTTTAACGACTCGTCGCTTTTTTTTATGCCCGTCATTTACTACTTTCAAAAACCTACCCCATCCTTATGATATGATGCCAGCATTCACACTGTTCCAAACGACTAGACTTCAGGAATTACATCATGGCAATCAAAGCAACTATCTATAAGATAAAACTTGAAATCAATGATTGTGACCGAGATTATTTCCAAAATCATGAATTAACCATTTCCTGCCACCCTTCTGAAACAGAACAACGCATGATGGTCAGAGTGGTCGCTTTTGCACTCTACGCCAGTGAAAATTTGAGTTTCACCAAAGGGCTCTGTGCTGATGATGAGCCCGAACTGTGGGAGAAAAATCTGTGTAGTGAAATCGAACTCTGGATCAGCCTGGGACAGGTTGAAGAAAAACAAATTAGAAAATCACTTGGTCGTTCAAAACAAGTTGTCATTTTTACCTATGCAGGAAATAAATCAAACATCTGGTGGGGAAAAAATAAGTCTCAATTTGAAAAAATGAAAAATCTTACTATTATTAATATTAAACCTGAACATATCGATGCAGTACAAGAACTCGTCTCAAGGAATATGCACCTACAATGCACTATTCAAGATGGCACCTTATGGTTAGGACACTCTAAGCAAACAGTCCATATTGAACCTGAAGTTTGGTTAGGCCGTATAGTCTAAACTGAGTTTAAGAACTTTGTAAGAAGTTTGATTATCAATTGATATCCTCATGCTAAACTTTCTTTTTCTTCAAAAGTCCAGTACAAAATGATAGCGATCCAAATACTCTTACTTTATTAATAAGAGTTATTATCAGACCTTAAAAATCATAACGCTATTATTTAGTGCACACATTTTAAAAAGTAAGCGAACAGAGTGTTTTTTATACTGAATTATTATATTTCTTCTGATTTATCTAATACAAGTAAGAATTAATTTCAAATTTACACACACTTAGCCATTTGATAGAAAAATGAGGAGGATATTTTAAAGTATATAAAATGAGCAACATCAATGAGCTTTATATCCATATAATAATTAGAGATTTATATCTTTATTATTTTTAATGTACTATTATTGTTAGTAACTCTAAGTAATATTTTATATTGTAAAAAGACTAATTTGATTACTAAATCAATGTGGTAATTGCTTTATTAAAGAATAACATTCAATGTACAAAATTAAATTACAAATACCTAATGAGTTTCGAGCCTATAATGATAAACAACTGCCAATTGTTCAGAAAATATCTAAGTGGCTTGAACAAATTAATTATGTCAATAATTTAAAAAGTCAAAAAGATATTCTAAATACATTAAAAATCATCAATCATACACAGTTTAGCGTATCTGAACGTATGCAAGTGATGGATCTATTTGAACCAGTTTCACAAGCAATTTTATCTGAACTTACCAACAAACAAAAAACTCTTAGTCTTCCTCTTTCCAAAAAACAATTAGAATTAACTCACTTTATTCAATTATTTTTATTTGAAATAGCCATTGGATATAAAATAATTATTCAAAACATTTCAGACGATAATGGACTAATGACAAAGCATATGGGTTCTCTTTTACCCAAAGCCTGTTACAAAAGCGTTACAACTTTATCAGATCTACTAATTGAACGTTATCAACAATATTTGTCAGAGCCAGGAAAAATTTGGTTTGATTTGAATCAAATTTATCTTTTAACTGAAAGATTGGGAATCTCTGATTTAACAACTGATGAAAACCAAACTACTCTAAATGCATATCTTAAAATTTCTGTACTTAGAATTTCTGATCCTTATCGATTAATGCATTCAGAAATTAAAAGTTTGAATAAACTAATGAATACCTGGGTTGAATATACATCAATAGAATCTTTAAAAGATAAAGATCTAACAATTAGTCATGTTGTTGATTTATCAAAAGATTGCCCACCAGGCACAATTTACTCAGTATTAAAAAATATTCCAAAAGAAGCACGAGTTATTGATGTAAATGAATTAAAGATACATATTGAACAACGTTTGAAAGAAAAATCATCGGAAAAAGAAAAGGGAATCGGTTTACTAAATTCACGTCTTGAATACGACATGTTAGTTCGACTAAAAAAACAATTTTCATACCTGGAAGAAACCAGAAAAGACAGGCATGTAGCAAATAATGAAATTAAACTATTTGCTGGCTTAAGTGCTTGTCACTATTTTATCAGTGGTAAAAAATTATTTTCACCTGAATCAGAAATAAAAAAAGCTAAAAATAGCAATGACAAAAATATCGATGAACCTGTTTCAGAATTATCTATATTATCTTTTGAAGAACATGAATTATTAGATAGTTCTAATAGAATAGGTCAATTAAAGAATATCAATCCTTTTATGAGTGAAGATATGCTTGTCGATGATAATTGGGAAAAGATTAATTCTACAGCATTAGCTAATGCAAATATGAATAAAAATTCAAATATTCATCACAAATTATACAATGAAGAGGATTGGAAACAAAAGAATGAACATGATGAAGGAATGTTATTATCATGTGACACACAATCCAAACATTCTTTGAATGTAGGCATGTTAATTGGCTATTACAAAGAAGGTAATAATGTCCAACAACCCAACTATAGTTTGGGTATGATTCGTTGGTTAAAACTTCATTTAAAAAATGGCATGTTAATCGGTGTTATGAAACTATCAGGTCATTACACATCAGTTGCTGTTAAAGCAATCAGTGGTGTAGGGAAAGGAGGCTCATATAATCAGGCTTTATTTAATCAGAATTACCACTGTAACGAACTATTATTACCTGCTGGAATATTTGATATTGGAACAGTATTAAATGTATGGGACCAGGAGGACATTTTCTCAGTGAAAATTACCAAAAAAATAATCAATACCAAGACAGTCATGCTTGTTAAATATGAAAGTCATACCAGTTAAATCAGTTTTTTAGAAAATATTTATTTCACAAAATACTCCCCAAATTCTATATTCAGTTTCTAAAACGATGTGCATAACTCAGGAGTAAGAAACCATTTGATAGAATTATTATCTTCATGAATTTCAATGCAGGCCACTGCTGAATTCTTAAATTGAAATACACCGCTATTTTGTCCATTACCCACAAGATTTGAAGCAACTATTTGTACGTTGGGTAAGTGTCCAACATACATTACACCATCTTCTGTCATTTGCTCAATTAATTCATCAGGATTGTCATTGGGTTTCATCCCACTCATTTCTGAAATCTGACTAATATTCATAACCTCTGCAAAAATTGAAGCGGTTTGATGTGCTCTTAACTTTCCACTATGAACTATTTTATTGATAATAATACCTTGTTTTAGTAATGTGGCTGCAATCTGCGTAGTTTCTTCAATACCAATATCCGATAAGGGTCTGGTTGCATCAACATCTTTTTCTAAGGCAACACCATGTTGTACTAAATAAATTGTTAACATATCCTATTTAATCCTCATTAATACAATTAAAGTACTTTCAAAGTCTTTCTTTAAAATCAGTTTCTAATATCAAAAAGAAATAATTCTGCTGTCTCATCGCTCACAATATAAAGCTGTTTTTTCTCTGGATTAAGAGCAATACCTTCTGCTTTTTTTATTTCGCAATATTTCCCTTTATGAGCATAAGCCAGTTTCAAACTTTGTAGCACTCTATTTTCTTTCCAATCATATAAAAAAAGGCATTTCGCCATATCACTAATGATCCAAAAACAATCCCGTTTCGAATCATAACAAACATCAGAAAAATCAATTTCATCTGCTGCAATATTTTTATCAGTAAAGCCATTATCAGCATTCAATACACGATGATTAATGATTGTTTGTAAGTCTGATGAAATTTCCATTAGTAAACCTGGACAAGCTTCTTTCATCGCAAAAATTGTCTTTGTTTTCGCGTTCCAGGTTATTCCTTCAAGGCCTTTATTTGATACATCATTAGAAAAATAATCAGCAACAGAATCATAAGCTGACATGTGCATCAGACACTTTCTATTAGTCACTGTTCGACTATCAATATTTATTTCAATTAATTCATTATTACTTTCTTTTATCACTAAGGCATATTTCCCATTCTTAATCAGTGTAATGCCTTCCAGTTCTGAGTCGGGAATAATCAATGTTTTTTTCTTTTTTAATTTTCCGGTCAAACTGATCTTAAAAA
>JAPHSW010000164.1 GCA_026196615.1 Gammaproteobacteria bacterium
CCAAGTGATTATGACTGCAATGGGCGCGACAGGAGTCATCTTCCTAGGTTTATCAGGGTATGCATTTTCCAGTCGCAAAGATTTTAGTTTTATGGGTGGCTTCCTTATAACTGGTATTCTTGTTGCTTTTCTTGCAGGTCTAGGGGCTATATTCTTTGAAATGCCAGGCTTATCTTTGGCTGTCTCTGCTATGTTTGTTCTCTTAATGTCTGGATTAATCTTGTATGAAACCAGTAATATTATTCATGGTGGTGAAACAAATTACATTATGGCTACCGTCACTCTATTTGTTTCCATCTTCAATCTGTTTACCAGCCTTCTGCACCTACTTGGATTCATGAGTGGTGATGACTAATCACTTTTTAGTGATAAACATAATGCTTTCTAATTTGCCTATTAATTACACTCTTACATGGGCATTTTTAATAGGCACCACTCCAGCCTAAAAAATCAAAATATACAAATTACTACATTTTTGACAAATTTAGTAATTTGTATTTCATTGACTGAAAATCACCCTTTCAACTTTTCTCAAGAATAATATAAAAGTATAATAATTCTATTTATTCGATGTATAGATATATTTTTTTCGAATACTGATTGTAAATTTAATAAATTGTACTATTTTAATTAATAGTAAATCCTTTTTATGTATATATTCATTCAATAGTTATTATTTGTTTTTTTAATATGCATATTTTATGACTGTTTAACCAAACGGGTGACGTCAGATGAAAATAATTTGTCTATCATTTGTTGATATATGTCGCCTCATTTACCCAAACAAGAAAGCCTAACTAATAATTGACTATTTAAAATAATATTATTACCATTACATGGTTTTTCTAGGTATGATTTTTTTTTACGTGATTTGGATGACATAATTGAATGACTGAGTACAAATGAGACATACATTATTTCTTTCACTGACTTTAGCTATGTTTTGGGTATTAATATCCGGCCATTACACTACTTTCATACTCGTGCTAGGAGTCATTTCTATTGCCATTGTTGTATTCGTAGCTCATCGAATGGATGTAGTAGATCACGAATCTCAACCAGTACACCTCACACTGAAACTTCCTGCTTATTATGCATGGCTTATTAAAGAAATTATTCTTGCGAATATATTAGTTGTAAAACATATATGGCTTGGTAACAAAACCATTTCACCTGTGATGACAACCATTAAAGCCAGTCAAAAAACAGATATTGGAAAAGTGATTTATGCAAACTCCATTACTCTGACTCCTGGCACTGTCACTCTGGAATTAGAAGGTGACAAATTCATAGTACATGCTTTGTTACGAGAATCAATTAAAGATCTTGAATCCGGTGAAATGGATCGTAGAGTAACTCAACTGGAAGACTAATGCTAATAGCTGCACTCATCGCCATATTTGTAGTCATGATAATGGCAATAACCAGAGCAATCCTGGGGCCCACACTCTATGACAGAATACTTGCTGTCAATATGTTTGGCACCAAAACTGTTCTACTTATTTCAATATTAGGTTTTATTATGGGACGCCCAGAATTTCTGGATATTGCTATCGTTTACGCTCTTATTAATTTTATCAGCGTTATAGGTGTGCTACGTTATTCAGATAATTTAATATTTAAAGACAGCGAGCAACAGAAAAAATAATGGAGACAATATTAGAATTTAGTAGCTCAATATTTTTACTGATAGGCAGTTTTTTGTGTATATCAGGTGGTGTTGGTATTTTGCGCTTTCCAGACTTTTATACACGTATGCACGCAGTAGGTGTGACCGAAACCTTAGCTACAGCAATGATTCTCATCGGGCTGATCTTACATAACCCTGATTTTTTAGTTGATATTAAGCTTATGATTATTTTGCTCATGACTATCTTTATTAGTCCAACGGCAAGCCACGCATTAGCCAAAGCAGCACAACATAATAAGCTTATGCCTAAACTTGATACTGATATAAAAGCAGATAATAAGAAGGTGACATCATCGAATCCTTAATTGACATAATCATACTGGCCATGCTGGTTGGTGTTGCCTTTGCCATTATCTGGATGAAAGATTTATTATCCATAAGCATGTTATCTGGAATCTATGGTTTGCTGTCTGCCAGTTTTTTTGTTGCAATGGATGCTGTTGATGTGGCATTTACTGAAGCATCCGTAGGTGCTGGAGTTTCTACTTTACTGATGCTTGTGGCCATTACCATGACAGGGCGCTCAGAACACCCTGTACGTCATAAACCTCTTTTGGCTTTAGCCGTGGTTTTTGTTACAGGTAGTCTGTTGGTGTATGGCACCTGGGATATGCCGTATTTTGGTTCCGCAGAAGCACCTATTCATCAACATGTTGCCCCCAGATATATTAATGACTCCATGCAGGAAATCGGTGTGCCCAATATAGTCACATCGGTACTCGCAAGTTATAGAGCTTTTGATACCTTTGGTGAGGTCGTTGTAATTTTTACAGCAGGCATTGGCGTTTTGGCACTTTTATCGGTGGTGCGTCGTCAGGAAGATATTGAAAAAATTGATTCATTTAATAATTCGATGCATGAACAACATTTAGTTTTACGAATTGTTGCCAAAATGCTGATTCCTTTCATTATGCTTTTTGCATTTTATGTACAATTTCATGGTGATTTTGGACCTGGTGGTGGGTTTCAAGCTGGTGTCATTTTTGCTGCAGCCATTTTCTTATATACAATGTTATTTGGTATGAGCACTGCATATCGAGTGATTAACCAGTCTTTTATGCAAATTCTTGCTGCATCTGGTGTACTGTTATACGGCAGTGTAGGTGTGATATCTCTATTAAATGGCAAAGAGTTTTTTGATTATAGTGTTTTATCCTCCAATCCGGTTACAGGTCAACACTGGGGGATATTTTTAGTCGAGTTAGGTGTTGGTTTGACTGTTGCTTCGGTTATGGTCATTATCTTTTTTAATTTTGCTGGTCGCAGTGAAAATTCACCGCCTCCGGTTAGCAAGGATTCTTAATGTTACTGGGACATTATAATTATTGGATTGTGATTGTGTTAATGATGATTGGATTTTACATCGTTATCGCCCATGGCAATTTGATCAAAAAAATTGTTGGTCTATCTATTTTTCAGACTTCTGTTTTTATTTTTTATATCAGTATGGCTAAAATTGATGGTGGAACAGCTCCCATTTTGGCAGAAGGTATTGAACAATACTCGAATCCCTTACCACATGTTTTAATTCTTACCGCAATCGTAGTTGGTATTGCTACTACAGCTTTAGGGCTGGCATTAGCCGTTCGTATTAAAGAGGCCTACGGTAGTATTGAAGAAGAAGAAATACAAAACAAGGATAACCTGGATTGTTAATACATCTACCAGTACTGCAAGTAATTATTCCATTACTGGCAGCCCCTTTATGTCTATTCCTAACGAAACCACGTCTTGTATGGTTGTTCGCACTAATAGTTAGTGGTTTAGCTTTTTTAATAAGCGGACTTCTACTACAACAAGTGATGACATCAGGCACAATTATTTATGATCTGGGAGGTTGGGATGCTCCCTGGGGGATTGAATATCGTATTGATCGACTTAATGCATTCCTGTTACTTATTATTTCTTCAATTAGTACTATTGTACTGATTGCTGCCGATACCAGTATACGCAAAGAAATTCCTGCTGACCACCACGTTCTTTTTTATATTTTATACCTGTTATCTCTGGCTGGGATGCTTGGCATTGTTGCCACAGGAGATGCTTTCAATGTCTTCGTTTTTCTCGAAATTTCTTCACTGTCGGCCTATGCTTTGATTGCTCTGGGTAAAGATAGACGAGCACTTTGGGCTTCTTATCAATATTTAATTATGGGAACCATCGGAGCCACATTTATTTTGATAGGTATCGGCTTAATGTATCAGATGACCGGTACTCTAAATATGGAAGATCTTTCCAAACGTTTACCGGAAGTTTCTCAAACACGAACAGTTTTTACAGCTTTTGCATTTCTTATCGTTGGTATCTGTCTAAAATTGGCCATGTTCCCTCTTCATTTATGGCTACCTAATGCCTATGCTTATGCCCCTTCGATAGTAACTGCTTTTTTTGCAGCTACCGCAACAAAAGTCGCTATTTATCTGCTAATTCGATTTACTATTACTGTTTTTGGGCTCTCTTTTTCTTTCACCCATTTTCCCTTGCAGTTGTTGTTTGTGGTACTTGGTCTTGTTGGTATCTTTGTTGCTTCAACGGTGGCAATCTATCAAACCAATGTCAAACACCTGTTTGCTTACTCAAGCATTGCACAAATTGGTTATATGATTGTCGGTTTTAGTATGACAACAATGGCGGGTATGACTGCCACTTTATTACATTTGTTTAATCACGCATTGATGAAAAGTGCCTTGTTTTTAGCATTGGGCGCTGTAATGTACAGAATCGGCACTACTAAGCTGACACATTTCCAGGGTTTGGGCCGTCAAATGCCACTCACCTTGGCTGCTATTGTAATAGGTGGTTTAAGTCTAATCGGAGTACCACTTACTGTTGGTTTTGTTAGTAAATGGTATCTTGTGATGGCTGCTATTGAAAATGGCTGGTGGCCAGTTGCAGCCCTTATTTTATTAGGCTCACTATTAGCGGTTGTGTACGTCTGGCGTATCGTAGAAATGGCTTATTTCAAACCAGCCTTAGCCGGTACAGAAACAATTAAAGAGGCACCATTATCATTTCTTATTCCCATTTGGACATTAATACTAGCCAATATCTATTTCGGCATAGACACACGTCTTAGTGTGCAGGTGGCACAAGCAGCTTCAATGAGCTTGTTTGGAGTAACTCCATGAATATGTCTTTGGGATTAATGCTACAATTTAGCATCATCTTACCCCTATTAGCAGTAATAGGTATTGTGTTAACAGCTCATAAACCTAACCTTCGCGAATCAGTAAGTATTGGCAGCTCTATACTATTATTTTTCTTAGTAATAAATCTATATATAGGTTTTCAGCAAGGTGCTACTATCAGTGTCCATTGGTGGGAATTGATACCTGGCTTACCTATCAGCTTTAGCGTTGAACCACTGGGAATGCTCTTTGCCTTAATTGCCAGTTTCCTTTGGGTGATCACTACTGTCTATGCCATAGGATATATGCGCGCTCATCACGAACAGAATCAAACCCGTTTCTATGCTTGTTTTGCCATCGCCATTAGCAGTGTCATGGGTATAACTTTTGCTGATAATTTATTCACCCTGTTTATTTTTTACGAAGTACTCACCCTGTCCACCTACCCATTAGTTACCCACTCAGGAACTGAGGAAGCAAAAAAAGGCGGACGCATTTATCTTGGTATATTGATAAGTACTTCAGTGGTCTTTCTCCTTTTGGCTATCATCAGTACCTGGTTTGTAGCTGGTACACTGGATTTTAAACCCGGCGGTATTTTTAGCCCTGATGTTAATAAAACAGTTGCCGGGACATTATTAGTATTATTTGTGTTTGGTATAGGTAAAGCCGCTATTATGCCATTTCATCGATGGCTACCTGCAGCCATGGTTGCTCCAACTCCAGTCAGTGCCCTATTACATGCTGTTGCAGTGGTCAAAGCCGGAGTTTTTAGTATATTAAAAATATGCGTTTATATCTTTGGCATTGATTTACTGGCAGTATTGCCAAGCACACAATTTTTACTCTATCTGGCAGGTGCATCAATATTGCTTGCTTCACTGGTTGCTATGCGACAAGACAATTTAAAAGCTCGATTGGCATATTCAACAGTGAGTCAACTGGGATATATCACCATGGGAGCATTACTGGCCACATCATCTGGTGTTATTGGTAGCTCAATGCATATTGCTACACATGCTTTTGGTAAAATTACCCTGTTTTTTTGTGCCGGTGCCATTTTGGTGGCAGCACATAAATCAAAAATAAGCGAAATGCGTGGACTGGGTCAACAAATGCCAATCACAATGGCTGCTTTTTTTATTGCTAGTCTCAGCATCATTGGTGTACCACCCGCCGGAGGAACCTGGAGCAAATGGTTCTTATTAATGGGCACTATCGAGGCCGAACAAATGATTCTAATGTCGGTATTAGCCATTAGTTCATTACTGAACATTGCTTATCTTTTACCCATTCCTTTTCACGCCTTTTTCTCCGGAGACAAGGTGACAACTCCTGGGTCAGGAATAAAAGAAGCACCATTACCTTCATTAATTGCCTTGTGTCTTACAACAATAGGCTGTGTGATTCTTTTTATCTTTCCACAACCGTTGTATGAATTAAGTCAGGCTATTGTGGAAAGTGCAGGATTTACTCATGGAAAATAAGAAAAAATATATTTTTGATAATCCACAAAATGTAAAACGTATTTTATATTTACTATATGCTTGTTGTACGATTCTTTTTTTACTTGACTTTGTGATTCATCGTCACGTTGTGCACAGTTGGGAAAATCTGTGGGGTTTCTATCCCATTTATGGTTTTGTTGGCTGTGTTATTTTAGTCGTTGTTGCTACCTGGATGCGTACCTTTCTGATGAGATCAGAGGACTATTATGAGAGTAACGATGACAACACTAACAATAAAAAAAGCTCAGACATGAATGAAGAAAATCATAGGAAATTAGGTGATCATAATGTGGATGCTTGAAATACCACCATTTCTTCCTTTCTTTATTGGTGCACTGATCGCCGCCATTACCCGCGGTATTTTACGTAATGTGATCATGCTGGCAATACCTATATTAAGCGGTTTACATTTATGGATGGTACCTGAAGGTATTCATTTACAGTTTGCTTTTCTTGATTATCAACTTATAACTTACCGTGCTGACAAACTCAGTCTCATGTTTGGTTATGTTTTTCATATAGCTGCATTTATTGGCATCGTTTATTCCCTGCATGTACGAGATACTATGCAGCAAGTAGCTGCAATGATGTATGCTGGTAGTGGTCTTGGGGCAGTTTTTGCCGGTGATTTGTTAACTTTATTTGTGTTCTGGGAACTACTGGCATTTACTTCTGTATTTTTGATATGGGCACGAAGAACTAAGCGTTCTTATGATGCTGGCATGCGATATCTCATTATCCAGGTTTTATCCGGGGTCATTCTTCTTATCGGTACATTGTTTTATGCATCTGAAAAAGGCACTTTAGAGTTTGATTATATTGGTTTGGATGGTATTGCAGGATGGTTAATCTTCATTGCCATTGGCATCAAATGCGCCTTTCCTGTTGCTCACAATTGGCTAACCGATGCATACCCTGAAGCGACTGTCACTGGCACTGTTTTTCTTAGCGCATTTACTACCAAAGTAGCTGTTTATACATTCGCTCGAGCATATCCAGGTACTGAATTACTGATTTATATTGGAGCAGCGATGACCTGCTTCCCTATTTTCTTTGCCGTGATCGAAAATGACCTGCGCCGCGTGCTTGCTTATAGTCTCATCAACCAGGTAGGCTTTATGGTTGTCGGTATCGGTATTGGTACAGCACTTGCTATCAATGGAGCTGTTTCACACGCCTTTAATGATGTCATCTTTAAAGGCCTTCTGTTTATGTCTATGGGTGCGGTGTTACATATGACAGGAAAGATGAATGGTTCAGAACTTGGTGGACTATACAAAACCATGCCAAAAACTACGATCCTGTGTATTGTAGGAGCTGCTTCTATTTCAGCATTCCCACTATTCAGTGGTTTTGTAAGTAAATCTATGGTGATGTCAGCTGCGTTGGAAACTGGTCATAACTGGATCTGGTTAATGTTATTATTTGCTTCTGCAGGTGTTTTTCATCATGCAGGTATCAAAATCCCCTACTTTGCATTTTTTGCACATGACTCAGGTATTCGAGCAAACGATCCGCCTAATAACATGTTGTTGGCGATGTTTATTGCAGCAGTCCTCTGTATAGCAATTGGTGTCTATCCATCCGCTCTTTACTCATTGTTACCTTATGATACGGGTTACAATCCATATGACGCAACTCATGTACTGGCACAAACTCAACTACTTTTCTTTTCAGCATTAGCCTTTGTCTGGCTAAATCTAAGAGGAATGTATCCTCCCGAATTAAAATCGACCAATCTCGATTTTGAGTGGATTTATCGACGAGCTTTTCCAAACATTTTACAAAGAGTATTTTCTGTTATTTGGAAAACAGATACTGCAATACGACAGGCATTTCTTCTGAAGTTGAATCAAACTCTTACTTTCCTTAGCAGAATAAATAAGGGAACCAGTAATTTGCTTTCTCACACTTATCCTGCTGGCAGTATGGTGATGTGGGTGGCAGTTATCCTTGCTACTTACTTAATTCTTAGTTTCATTCATTAATATCAATAATAACGGTCCTTATCCTTATTACATCTATCAAAACTGATGAATCAATTTTAATAGCTGATAACAAGGCAGTTATTATTGATAATTTTGATACGATTTGTAATAGGTTTAAAAATTAGTCTAGACAGTTATCTATAAAATGGATTACTGCCTGGTTTTTGCATTGGTGGCAGGTACTTATATTGTATTGGATATTGGCTCGGATATGAGCTGCCTTTGTCATAAAAATTGAACGAATTTCTATCTTGATATTGCCTTACTCCACGCTCACGCTTATCATTGTGATTTCTTTTTTCATCTATCATATCACTGGGATATATATCTAAATGCTTATCTGCATAAACATGACCTGATATAACAAAGGTCCAGAAAATAGAACTAATCAGTAATGACTTAAATGGAACAAATAATTGATTTATTTTTTTTCTTTGCATTGTCTAGACACTCTCTTTTATCAAGATATAAGCCATAGACTTAAAATTTAGTTTTTCAAGAAAGGCCTATATTTATCTTCAAATTATTGTGTCTGTTCAGTTTCACCAGAAACAATTTTTGCTGCCTGAACATTCTCAGCCATCTTTTTTTTGCCATCATTATGCGCTTTATCAAGAGCTTCCTGAACTTCAGGTGGCATATAATTTTCATCATGTTTTGCTAAGACTTCTTGTGCTGTAAAATGCATTTTTCCATCCTTAGTTATGCCTACCATTTTCCCTGTAGTAACAACGCCCTGCCCTTCACGAAAAAGATCAGGTAAAAGACCTACATAGGTCACAGCAATTGTTTCAGCACCATCAGTAATATCAAAGTGCATAGTCAAACCATCTGCCTCACGTTTAACACTGCCATCTGCAACAAGACCACCTAAACGAAAGGAATGATCAAGTGGAGCTTCCCCAGCTTGTACCTGAGTAGGGCTAAAAAAATACAGTAAATTCTTATCCAGTGCTTTTAAACCTAATGTGACTGTTGATCCAACACCAACTAAAATTAATAACACTAATATTAGGCGATTTTTACGTTTTGGATTCATTAATTTTATTTCTCAGCATTTTTTTATAGAAAGTCTTCGTTATTTGTTTTAAAAAAATTTTCATCCATTCTGGACTTAGTGAATCTAATTTGATTTACTTATAGAATTTTAACATTCCAGCAATAAACAGATAAGTCGAATATTGTAGGCTCTTAGTTCGAATATTACGACATATAAAATCAGAAATGAAAATAATTATTTATATAAACTTTCATATGTTTACCGTTCTTCTATCTGTATATCGTTTTTATACCAAAAACAATTTTATAGGCAGGTCAAAAAATGTTTACTGACTGTAAAAAATTTTGTCATATTATTTTATTTGTATCCTAACAGCCATGAGTAGTGGACATTGGAGTTGATATATTATATAAATAGTAGTCAATATTTATTATTATTTAAATAGAGATTAATCTATGACATATTCAATGGCTAATAATCTCATCCGCCATGTTACTCTGCGCCAGTTGCAGATTTTTGAAGCGGTTGTTCGACTTGGTGGTTATACCCGTGCGGCAAAGACATTGCATTTGACTCAACCCACAGTCTCAATGCAGATTAAAAAACTCAGTGAAGCCATTGGACACCCATTGCTAGAACAAATTGGTCGTCATATTCAACCAACTGCAGCTGGACGAGACGTCTATTCTGCTACCCAGGATATTCTAGGTAGATTGGTTTTATTAGGTGATTCAGCATCTGAAATAGAGGGGATCATAAAAGGTGAATTACGCATAGCTGTGATTACTACAGCCAAATATTTTATGCCACACCTGCTAGGCCCTTTTATTACTGAACACCCGCAAGTAAAACCACGTCTAACGGTAACTAATCGTTCGAATGTACTTGAGCTGCTTAAATCCAATGAAGATGATTTAATTATCATGGGTCAGGTACCTCAGGAGCTTGAGGTGCAGGCTTATCCATTTATTAATAACGAGTTAGTAGTAGTTGCTTCTCCCAACCATCCTATTGCAAATGCAGAAAGTATTACTTTGGAACAACTTAGCAAGGAGCGTTTTCTGATAAGGGAAAAAGGTTCTGGTACCCGGCAGGCGGTGGATAGATTGTTTGCAGAACAGGATATCAAGATCACGCCTTATATGGAACTAGGTAGTAGTGAGGCCATAAAACAGGGAGTTATGGCAGGACTGGGAGTATCTGTTTTGTCAAAACACAATTTGCGTCTGGAACTGGCTGGAAAGCATCTTGTGATATTAAATGTCAATGGCTTCCCACTGGTTCGTCGTTGGTATGCCGTGCATTTAAAAAATAAACAACTCACACGGGTGACTCGCACTTTTCTTGATTTTCTCTTAAATGAAAGTACTCATACTCTTAATAACACTTTAAATAAAAAGGATACCTAAAGACGATGTTTTCTTCCAATTCTGACATTCGCCGTACACTTGGTGACTTCCACATTGATGGTATGACACTACGCTATAGCCGTTTTGTGCCCAAATTATATAACTGGTGTAAATCTTTGGGCTTTGAAGCAGGCAAAATCGTCCCATCACGAGCTTTTTGTTCCGATGAAAGCCAGGGGTTTCCAATTATTTTAATCGCCAAGCACTTTGGAGCTTTTCCGTTCAACCATGGACGTGTAGGAGGTATTGTTTCCACTGGACGTCATGGTCCTCATGCCTCTCATGGTAAAGACATGCTGATTATTCAGGCCAGTCATGTAGGCTATGATCCTCATAATAATAACTTTGGTCATTATCGTCGTCTGCAAACTGAACACAATTGTGATAGCAGTAACTGCGGTAAAATCAGCCATACTCTTTCATGGTATCAGCAACTTTATACTTTTGCTAAAAAAAATATTTTACTGGAAAAACAGGATGACCGCTTTTTGATCCACATAGATAACCAGATATTAAAACAGGATAAACCAGAAGGTGTATTTCTAAATCTTGAATTAATGGCTGCTTCTGACAATTCTACCTCCCATAATAGCAATGGAAAAATTCTACCATTATATTCACGTAGCACGGCTAAAACCTATGTGATGTCTGAATATTTACAACAACGTATCAACACTGAAGATTGGAAAGATAACAGTTTACGTGCCATTGGTGATGATCTGGGCCCTGATTTGTTTCGTTTCAAACATGAAATTCAGGATGATATTGAAGGTCCGAATCGTCTTGAACAAAATCTGTTGCCTGCCATGTCATGGATTGTCACATCTCCAGAACCCATGTTAACAGCAGCTTTAGTCAATACACAGACAGAATTTGATCGTACTTATCGCACCATAGTGAATGAACCTGGCTATCAGGGGAAAAATCTGGTGTTTATTTCTGGTCTTAATATTGATATTTCTCCAGAACCTGGCCAATTATTTCCACTAACCAAATTTGTACCCTGGGCTGCTTATGTACAAACAACTGACGGTACCTACTACACTGTTGAGCAAAAAGAATTGTTTGAAATTCTAGAACAGGAATCTGATCAAAATTCTGATCGCATAGATATGGAAGCTGCCATTCGCATCATGGAAGAAGCACAGGAGATCCAGTTACATTTACCTCCTGCATTAAAGCTAAATAATTAGTAAAAAAATTCAGTAAAAATTATGAATGCCCTATAACTTTAACATTGCTATAGGGCATCATATTATTCTTCATACGCCAGTTCTGAATAGTCAATACTGATGCGTTCACCAGCCACTGGCCTGAAACGATTGTCTGCAAAATTAACGTGAACAGGGTGTTCACGATAGCTGTCAATAACATCGACATGACAAAAACGAACCAGCCAGGTATAACGGAATTTAGCATCATCCTTAATAGCTTCACCAACAAAAACCTCTCGGACACCAGGAATAGTTGATAATTCACGTCGGCCATCAGCCATCATTGCATCTGCTTTCTCTTTATTCAGTCCCTCAACATTATAAATAATTAAATGTTCAATCGGAGTCCAATGTCGACACTGTGCTAAGACTTCAGCGGCACGACCGGCTGAGCCCCATAAGTACATACAACGCTCAGCTTCAGCTGCAATTACATCACGAACATTATTGAATAAGGCTCGATAATCACTAGTTATCTTATTTTCCTTACAGTTTTCCTTAATCTGATTTCCAACAAGGTTGGTCACAGAAATATCGTAGTTTATTTTTGCCACCCCATTAGCAATTAAACGTCGAAACTGATCATCAGACAGACCATTGCTACCGTGAAGTACCAAAGGAATACCAACAGCATCATTAATTTGCTTCAGACGTTGATAATCTAACTTTGGCTTATTTTTCATATAACCATATTTGGTACCAATAGAAACTGCAAGAAAATCGATATCAGTTCGCTCAACATAAGCTTTAGCCTCCATCGGTGTTGTATAGACTATGTCATCAGACTGATGTTCATTATTCACATCTTGAGTTTCAGGTACATAACCCAGCTCTCCTTCCACGGAAATTCCACAACTATGAGCTATTTTAACCATCTCATTGGAGATAGAGATATTTTCATGAATAGGCATCCTGGAGGCATCAATCATGACACTATTACATCCATGATTAATGGCATGGATTGCAGAATCCAGTGTCGTTCCATGGTCCAGATGTATAGCTACGGGAACTAAGGCACGTTTTGAAGCAGACTCAACTGCAGACAACAATAATTCAAAATCATAGTGTTCAAACTGAGATTCCGATAGGGATAGGATCACCGGAGCACGTGCTTGTTCAGCAGCTTTTATAACACCTTCAAGGAAATCCAGACTTACTAGATCGAAGGCACCCACAGCATAACTATGCTGATAAGCGTGCTCCAGCATATCTTTTATATTAACAAGAGGCATATTTTGTTACCTTGGTAATGTTGAAATTTATTTTTTAACATGTCGTTAGTTTGACTCTCAATTAACTAGTCAAACTGGCAAACAGAAGTGGCAATTGTTCTGGCAGTCGATCAACATGTTCGACCACTGTATAGTTGTTTTCTCCAAAGATACGTTTCACATAGTTATCTGCAAATGGGTCAAGTGTTAAGCAATAAGTGAGCACACCATTAGTATATAATTCTTCTACTGCTTTTTTAGTATCATTACGTAAAAGTTGTGGATCAGCCTCATCAATGTCGGCTGGTTCACCATCAGTCAACAGTAAAATCAACTTTCGTTTTTCCTGTTGCTTTAACAGGTGGTGGCCTGCATGACGTAATGCTGCTCCCATACGTGTGGACAAGCCTCCAGTCATACCTGCCAGGCGAGATTTTGCCTCATCGTCAAAGTGTTGATTGAAATCTTTTAATCGATAGTACTGCACATCATGGCGTCCATCCGAAGCAAAACCGTGTAAAGCAAAAGGATCACCTATGCCCTCAATGGCGGTTGCCACTAATGTTGCTGCCTCACGTGTTAACTGTAAAACTGTTTTTTCAGAATCTCCTAAAGGTTCATTAGTTGATTCAGATAAATCCAGTAATACAACCACGGATAAGTCTCGACTTTTTAGTACATTTCGCATGGTAATACGTGAACTGGGCTGCTCTCCCATACGAATAGCAACCATGGCATCTATTGCTGCATTAATGTCAATTTCATCACCATCTTCCATTCCTCGATGACGTTGTACACCTGAGGGTGTTAACAGGTCAATAATCTGTCGTATACGGAAAGCAATTGGTTTATGTTCATCGAGAATACCATCAATATCATCAGGGTCACCTTTGGGTAGACGACGCTCATACACAGTTGTCCAATCGGGTCGATGTAATTGAATTTTATAGTCCCATTCCTGATAATGGAAGGGATCTGAAACTGGTTCTTTACCCCACTCATCATTGAAAGTTTTAGCCTCATCAGTCAAATCATCTTCATAGAAACGCATTAAATCGCTACAGGTCCATACCTCTTGTGCATCATCACCTGCCAGTTCACAGTCTACTTCATGTGCCATCATTAATGGGCTAACGTTATGTCGCACCTGGTGTTGACTAGCAGCAATGTATTCTACAGTATCCTGCCAACTAACATCTTCATAATGCCAAACAATACGGTTATCATCACGATAAGGAATACGATAACGCTCTAAAATCCGAAGACTAGGCACCGCTTTACGTTCAGAAAACAAGTCAAAAAGTTCCATTCCCATTGACCATGAAAAATGGTTGTCATTTTGTGAACTGGCAATGTTTGTATGAAATTTTTTTGCAAAGGCATTGAGCTCTACATCTTTTCCTTTAACATTACTATCAAGTAGTTGCAATGCCAGTGTTTCTATCAGGGGAACTGTTTCATGTTCAACTGGCTCTTCAAAATCAATCGTCATTAATGATTGCCACAATTTTTTCAGGCCTGGAAAATCTTTGATTGCATGATATTCAATACGCGCATCTTCCAATAAACCAATAAAAAATTTCTGTGCTGGGCTAAGTTGATCATCAGGCATTGCAGTATGACTATAAATGATATGTGCCGCCATATGTGCTACCGTGGCTCGATATAATTCCAGTCCTGCAATGTTTGCAATATCATCAAGTGCATCAGGTACATAGATAATACGATTTTCTATGTGGGGTTGAAAGTCAGCATAGTCAGCACCTGTTGGTCGTAAAAAGAAATCACGTCCCCAAAGTGCACGCAGGTAGAAATTCAGCTTGCGTTGAACTTTAACAAATAATACACCTCGACGTTCTTTTTCCAGCATGGCCCGACTATCTGCTGATTCTAAATTGAAATAAGTTGTCAGGTTATTAAAATCACGTCGGTATGCCTGCGCACCAAAGTTTGCCCAGCGACGTAAACCACTTAATGTCAGTTTCGATAGTAGCTCATCAATATGTGTCAACATCGGACGTAAACCACGGGCTGCAGTAGAAGCCAACTGATGAATTAAAGTCAGATAACCACGAACTAATTGGGCATCACCAAGGCGTTTTGATACAGTGGGTAAGCTGGAAAACAATAATGTAATAACTTCACCTGAAGTCATAGAAGAGACCTTCATAGCTGCGTTAATACAATCCGGGATAATATCTTCACCACATTCTTTGGCAACTAATGGCATTTCCTGTATGTAAGTGATCACCAGATCATGACCACGCCCCAGATTAAATAGAGCCCTGGTACCATCCAGATAATCTTGCAACCCAGAAGGCGACATAATACGTGAGGCATCATGAAAGGTATTTTCAAGAATATCTTTCACTTCCGGTGCGGATTCTTCTAGAAAATCCGTATAATCTTCAAGTTTGATTGATGACATAACTGAATACCCATTATAATTAAAGTCAATTTATGAAAAAAAATTATTTAACTCATAAAAGTTTGTACAGCTGCTTCCAGGGTATCTCGCATATCTGGATCATCTGTTAATGGCGTCACCATGGTGATCATACAAGCAGACAGTGGATCAACACCTTTGCTTATCAGCTGTCCAGCATAAACCAATAGTCGTGTAGAAATACCTTCATCAAGACCGTGGCCTTTTAAATTCCGTGCACGTTGAGCAATATGTACTAATTTCTCCGCAATATCAGAATCAACACCAGATTCTTTTGCAACAATATTGATTTCAGTTTTCTCTCCTGGATAATCAAAATCCATTGCACCAAAGCGTTGTTTCGTTGATTGTTTCAAATCTTTCATTAAACTCTGATAACCAGGGTTATAGGAAATGACTAGTTGAAAATCTGGGTGTGCCTGAATCAATTCACCTTTTTTATCTAAAGGCAAACTACGACGATGGTCAGTTAACGGGTGAATAACAACTGTTGTGTCCTGACGCGCCTCTACGATTTCATCAAGGTAACAAATTGCTCCCATTCGTGCTGCTGTGGTTAACGGGCCATCCTGCCATTTGGTTCCATCTTTGTCTAAAAGAAAACGACCAATCAAATCAGATGCAGTCATATCTTCATTACAAGCAACGGTAATTAAAGGTTTATTTAATTTCCACGCCATGTATTCCACAAAACGTGATTTACCACATCCAGTTGGCCCCTTCAGCATCATTGGCATGCGAACACTATAAGCTACCTCATAAAGTTCAACTTCTTTGTCAACTTCTTCATAATAAGGCTCATTAATAATGCTGTACTGTTTTGGATCTACTTTTATATCAGACATAATTATATCTACCCATGTTTAAAATATTTAACGTTTTTACCAGAGTCTCCTGGTCATGTTTCTATGAACAGGAGATTTCTGTACTCTTTTTTAATTAAACACTTACTCCACGATAAATAACCATTGCTGCACCTGCACATTGTGCAAAGTTATCAAAACCTAATAGACGAATGTGATTTTCTGGGTGTGCTTTATGACAGTTTTCGATTTCTGCTAAAATCACATCAACATCTGTCTCACCAAACATAGGAAGTTTCCACATATACCAATAGTTGCTAATAGCATGTTGAGGTTCGGTGTGTTCAATACCTGGGTTCCAACCTTGATCTACAATATATTGAATCTGTGCACGAGTAGACTCATTGCTCAAAGGTGGCAGGTATGAAAAAGTTTCATATTTTCGACTTTGAGCTGCATCACTCAAACTGGAATTGTAATCTTGCATTTCACTCATAATGATCTCCAAATTATTAAAATAACGAATATAAATTTTTTAGTAGGTAATCATTACCAGAGCATATAAAAGTACATTCTGGTAATGTATTAATTACTTGTGAGCTATATCCAACTTGTCAACAGTATCAAATTCGAATTTGATCTCTTTCCAGGTTTCCATAGCAATCTTAAGTTCTGGACTATGAGAAGCTGCATTAGTAAGAATCTCTTTACCTTCTTTTTCAAGTTCGACACCTTGATTACGTGCTTCAACACAGGCTTCAACCGCAACACGGTTAGCAGCAGCACCTGCAGCATTACCCCAAGGGTGACCCAATGTACCACCGCCAAACTGTAATACTGAGTCATCACCAAAGATGCTAACCAGTGCTGGCATGTGCCATACATGGATACCACCAGAAGCTACTGGGATAACACCTGGCATTGAGCCCCAATCCTGGTCAAAGAAGATACCGCGTGAACGATCTTCTTTAACATACGAATCACGC
>JAPHSW010000264.1 GCA_026196615.1 Gammaproteobacteria bacterium
ACTGGTCGATAACGGATTTGACTAAATCTTGATTGAGGTCAGTATATTCAATGTATTTTTCTACCGCAAGTTCAACCCTCTCCAACGGAATATGATGTTGTGATGCGGTAAATGCATCAAATGCTAGGCTTTCTAAAATTTGATGAACTGAATGAATATCTAAATAATTCTGTCGCTTGATACCCCTTACTTCGTCCCACCTTGACAAGAGAAAGTCACAAGCTGTTTGGTAAAGATCAGCTCGAACAGTTGGTAACCGTGCCTCATAACGGTAAACCTCCCATAGTAGGTGAATAAGCAAAGGATTGTGGGAAAGACCTTGCAGGAAAGATGCGCTGGCAAGGATGGCCTTAAAATCTTCACGTTGAGATTCGTCTTTTACAAGTTTCGATATGAACTCGCTCGTTTGTGCTCTATCAAGAGACTCTAGATGGTAAAATCGAAACTCATCTGGTGGAGTTGGGGAAAGTCCGGCTGGCCGAGACGCAAGAATAATTTGGAAATTGGGGTAGTGAGCACTCAACTCCCTAATCATCCGTACGGCCAATACTCTGGACTTAGGCTCTAATTCGTCGAGACCATCTAGCAATATTAGAAGTGTGGCTTCGTCTATCTGATCAACGTCTAGCCCTACAGATTCGATGATAGTCTTTTCATTGTCGAAATCGATTTGGCGTAGCGGCACATAAATGGGCAATACATCGCTCTCACCAGATATGTATTCCTCAGATTTGCGTATTGCGAAGTATCGTAGAGCGGTTGTCTTCCCAGAAGCAGAATCTCCGACCAAGATAAGGCGAGATCCTTGTCCTAGCAATTCGTGTACATGAAGAGTCTTTCCTTCTGAGTCCGAAATACGCAGATCAGTATAGTTGGTCCTTAAAGACTGTACTGCTTGAGAGCCGGGGAATATCAGAGCATCATTTCTCTGAACAGTTTCCTCTGCAAACTGCAGCAATGAATCGAAATTACTCATGCGCTACCATCTTGGTGTGATTACTGTTTTTTTGCATAACAGTTATATTAACGAGACCCGAGGTCCCGTTATACATTTTTATGTGTATTTTTGTTTATCTATATTTTACTTCTAATGAAGGCTAAAAAGCTTTTCTTAAAATTTGACGAACATTCTGATTTCATAAAGTTTTCAATAAAATAGTCCAAATCAGTATATTTATAGTTTTTCTTTATGCGTTCAATTATTTTTATATAAATATCACTTTTATCTTCAGGCTTTTCTTTTATCAAAAATGTTTCTAATGTTCCATAATATTGGTTCAACCATTTAGAATGACACCCTAAATCTATAAACTTATTTAATGATTCATAATTATTCTCAACTAAAAAGGTAATATCACCCCACTTTAGCTCATATATCTCATTGCCATTTGAGTCTTTTTTTACTTTCTGTGTTGTGTAACCATTTAGCTTTTTATTTATTTTTAGATTTATTTCCTGTTTAAATAAAATCTTAGAGCCTTTGATGTCATATGATGACTCTAATGCATATGCATCAATAAATGCATTACCTACTACCATTCCTTTCTGTAAGTTATTGAATTCAACTGCATTGATATCATCATGTTCACCAACAGAAATACCTCCTCTTAGAGGTAAGTCACAGATTGTTATTGAAACTCTATAAAGCTCTACTAGGAAATCTAAAAGTTTACGCAAATGTTCTTCGGTGGTTCCTTGAGTATAAATAATTAATGAGTCACTGAATGTTCTACCTTTGATTTCCAGATCATTATCGTAACTAAACTTCCTCCAAAGTTTATATATCTCACTATTGAATTTAACAATAACATTTTTTGCTTCATCATGAGACATGCTGGATATTTTATTCTTGAAGCCGAGCGTATCTATAAAAGAAACATATTTCATTCTAAGTGTTCCACCCAGTATTTATTACATTTTTCAAATTGAGCCTTACATCTTTTCGTTAAGTACATAACAAGTTGTTGACTAGTTTTCGTTTAATCATCGCATATTTTTGTTTTTCACTCAATAACCCTATTTAACACCTTGTAATTCCTTTCTGGATAACACACGATAATGCGTATTAAAAAGTTTATGGATAAGCTCCTCTTGAACAAATTACCTAATGAATTAAGTCAAAATTTCACTCAAATCCTCATTGATAGAAAATGACCAAAGACAGATCAATATTTTTCACAAAGTGGCTTCGTTATTATTGGGATTTTTGCCACAAATACCATCACAACCTATTTGTATCGACTAGCTTGCCCTTTTTTTGGGGTAAATTTCAGGAAAAAAAGCAATCTATTCACCCAAAACATTGAAAGCTTATCGCACCTGGAATCGTCAGTTTCAAGGATATACAAAAAGCAAAAATTATTATGATTTGTACCAGCAGGATGTGATTGATTTTTTAACCTGATTAGCGGTTAAAAGGAAGGTATCGGCTTCCAGGTTTTTTAATCCATTGATTTATTTGTAGTTTGAAATGACAGCTATGTGGTATTCAAAAAATTCTTATTGAGTCCAAACTGCTCCTAAGTTTTTAAGCTTAACCTCACATAAATCCTTTCAAACCATTGACCAAATTATGGTCACATAACTAACTGGCAATAAAGCATCATGAAGATGTATGAAAGATAACATTATTAATATTCAATGTTCTTATTTATCTATTCTGTCACAAACGCAATTGAAGTAACCACTATAGCTGAATGCAAAACCAAACCAGGGATGAGTCACTACAAATTTCATATTAAAATCATTTGGATTATTATTACAGACATACTCTTTAATAACTGATTGACCAATTAGAATATTCAATGGTATTGGTATTATTTTTTTACCTATTTTAAAAACATAGCCTTTATCTTCATAAATCAATCCTCCATCTAAAACTTGAAGCCCCATTCGAATACCAATACCTAAGCCAACAAATTCGATAATATCATTTTCAAATTGTTGCATTTTTGAATTAAACTCATATTCCTCATTATTCTTTTTAAATGATCTATGCCAATAAAGAGTATTTCCTATTCTTTTATTCTCCACTGAAACAACAAACTTCTCTCCCTCTACAGGAACAAGAGCACCAGTTAATCGAATTAAAGGCATTAATAGTTTAATAAATCGGCCATGTTTCACAGCCAACTCACCCTGCATTTTAATCGTTTCACCTTCATTGATACCATAATGTTTTTGTAATATCGGGTTTAAAGCGGTCCACTGATTAGATAAAATATTTTTAAACATAATATACTCTCCCTGATTTGATATAAAATTAGTCACGTACTTCTTCAATAAGCAGATACATTGATAAAACTAATATTGCGAGATTTTTTACAATGGGTGCAAAAGGATGAAGCCAAAAAATCGGTAGCATAACGGATATAATAAGACTATAAATGATCATAACTCCAATTTGTGCATAGATAATCCCTTTTCTTATTCGTTTAACCCACAAGGCCATCCATAACATCAAACCAAGTACAATATCACCTAGTGCAGCTGTAATAATAATCACATCCCCAAAATCACCCTGAATTCCAATGAGTGAAATTAAGTCACGACTTTGTTCAAAGTTAATTATTGAACTGATTCCTGAAACAACCCATATAACCCCCAATACAATTAAATTTATATAAAATAATGTTTGTATTTGCCGTTCTTTTTTAAATTGTTTTGTCGCTTTATATTTTAATAATGATTCAGATGCAGTTTGCTGAGAAAAATTACTTATCTGTTCAGTTTTATTTGAATATTCATCCAGCATTAAAAGACTTTGCTTATTAAAAGCACCTATAGATAATTTAGGAAAAAAGTAAAATATAAGTTCAACTAATGATTTGGGTATCACAAAAAAAGTTCCCTTTCCTAAGTTCATCCAGTAACGAAGATTCGTTAATAAGTTTTCCATAATTTCTGGCTTCGCAACTAATACCTTTGCTAAATGATTTTCAGGCCAATGTCGAATTAAATTTTTAATATAATCGGTCATTTGGTAGATACTTATCAGGGGTAATTGTTTATGTCGCCCAAAGACAAGCGGGATACAATACAGACTAGCCAGTAAACTTAACTGTCGTGTACTCCTTCCTCGCTCTCCAAGTACAATTCCAGGGTATAAAACAACATTTGGTGATTCACTGGAGAGTAAATATTGATCGGCTTTTCGTTTACTTCGCAAAAATTCAGTGACGGGATTTTCTTGCTCTGCACCGATTGCAGAAATTTGAATGACCTTAATATTATTTTTTTTACAGGCATCAAATAAGATTTTAGGACCAAGTTCATGAACCTGAGTAAAGCCATCATTATTCGATATGAGTTCAGCTGACTGCTCATATATACCGACGGTATTAATAACAAGATCAACTGACCACAATTTTTGTTCCCACTCATCCTGATTTTGTTTGAAATCACATTTTTTCCAATTAACACCGTTCAATTCATGACGGCTGCAACCCGTGACTTTATGTCCATCTTGACTAAGAGCATGATAAAGATGTTGACCAATAAAACCACTCACTCCAACGATTAAGATATTCATAATATTTCACTCATGCTCCAAAAAAAGGTTTGAAAACCATCAAGGCATAAAGAATCAGAACAGCAGGAAAAGCCATGAACCCTAAGATCATCCAGATTTTCATATAAAACTGATATTGAGTATCAGGACTGCCTAGCTGCTTTGCTCGATTTCTGAGCCAGATTTGCAACCAGACAACAGGAAGCCAACAGGCCCCCACAAAGACGTAGAGACTCAATACTGACAAACTCCAGGTAGATGTCCATGAAATGCCAAAATAATTTAACAAATACAAACCTGTCACTAATTGAAGAATTACTGTTGGTGTTGTAAAGCAGAAATCAGCAATAACAACAATGCGATTTGTTTCAGCCATCACATTCATATTGCCGCTTCGATAGGCCATTAGCATATAAAAGGCACTACCTAGACCAGTGCCAAATAATAAAGTCGCACTAATAATATGTATGAGTTTTACGGTGAGATACATGATCTTTGTCTCCTAAACAGCTCACAAAAAATATTGTGATTAGGATTACAACAAAGCAGGTAGGATAAAACTTCCTGATTGCTAATTCAGGAATATAAAAAATATATATTGTTTAATTTCAATAACTTAGATATTTACAAAATTATCATTTAGTAAGTATCTGTCGACGCCACTGTCCTGGTGCAATAGCATGGATATCTTTAAACGCAGAATAAAAAGCAGATTGAGAGCTAAAACCAACACTCAGACCAACAGCAAGTACTGAGACTTCAGGCTCATTTTTTAATAAAATTTCAGAGGCCTTTATACGTTGTTGTCTTAAATATGCAGAAAAACTCATATCCAGCTGTGTATTGATCAGTTCTGATAACTGGTGTGGTTTTAGTGATAATGCTTCAGCACATGAAGAAAGTGACAGCTCTGCGTCCTGATAAATCTTTTTAACCGTCATCAACTCTTCTAGTTGATTTTTTATAGCATCACAATCCACATTCAATAGAGTTGATGTTTGATATTGCCGGCTCGCAAATTCTTCCAGAGAGCTTAATAAATGTGGATAGTTTAACTGGATATGAATGGCACCAGCAATTAGTATTGACAGCATAATAATCTGAGCTGGTAGTAACATTTCCATAACTTGTGAACTCAACATGCCCACCAATACAACACCCATCGACCAGATTAAAAAAATGGTGGTAAATAAAAACTCCATCTTAAATAATGTACGTCTTTCTCTTAGCAAATATAAAGACCAGGCTAAGCGAAACATATAGGTTCCACCAAGTAGAAACATTAAAGAATAAACAATAGAGAAATAATCAGAAAAAAATGAGCCCAATAGAGCAAGAATAATTACAGGTAAAAAATGCCAGCTTTCTTGTCTAGACCATATCATATTTGTCTGCATGACATGCTGACTATAAAGAAAAAATAATGGACCAACCAAACCAAGGGCAAGTAAATAGAAAAAAGAGAGTACAGTATCAAATAATAAATAATCTGCAATATGCATTGCTTGTATCCATTGGATCACAATTAAAACACATAGTAATAACCGAGCAAGAATTTTAGCAATTTTAGTCTCAGTGCGTTTTTGAAAAAAAAGTAACACTAAAGCAATAATAGAAAATCCTGCTAAAGCAATAGAAATTTGACTCATCCGCTTCCCATAGTTTCATTTAATTAAGAGAATAATAATCCATAAACACTCTATTTCAAAAACAGTATTATACCGTTCTTTTCAAGCTAAGTTTTTATGGATTTTATGAAAAAAATATAGGAGAGCAATTAAGCTATGACAAGAAGATATTGAAATGAGTAATGGCAGTTGAACAGTTTGAAACTCTCATTTCTAACTGTTCAACTGCCATTAGCGTTTATACGAGGCACAATTCTAAAGAATCATCCTCACACAAGAATCAGAGCTTATTTAAAGAAAGCTTCTAAGTCATCTGCACCACCTATCAACTTACCATCCATAAAGACTTGTGGTGTTGAATGAGCACCACTCAGAGCCGTCAATGAAAGGTTTGTGATAGATTGATTCAACTCAACTTCTTCATAAGTGAACCCTTTCGCATCCAATAACTCTTTTGCACGCGTACAATGAGGACACCCTTTACGAGTAATAACACTCACTGTAGGTAATGCTTTAGCTTCTGGATTAATGTGCTTCAGCACAGTATCTGCATCAGAAACACCAAACGGGTCGCCATCAACCTCTGGTTCAATAAACATTTTTTCTATCTCACCATTATTGACAATCATTGCATAGCGCCATGAACGATCACCAAAACCCAGATTCTTTTTATCAACCAGCATACCCATACCTTTTGAGAATTCTCCATTACCATCAGGAATCATGGTGATTTTCTCAGCACTTTGATCATCCTGCCAGGCATTCATAACAAAGGTATCATTCACTGAAAGACAATATATATCATCAATACCATTGTCTTTAAACACAGGATACAGTTCATTGTACCGAGGTAGGTGACTCGATGAGCAAGTCGGTGTAAATGCTCCAGGTAAAGCAAACACAACGACTCTTTTGTTATCAAATAAATCACTGCTTGTCACATCAACCCAATCACTATTTTGACGAGTTTTAAAAGTCACTGCTGGTACTTTTTGGCCTTCACGATTTTCTAACATTATTTTCTCCATATCATCTTAATAATAAATTTTTTGCTGTTTTGCAGCTGATGGAGAGAGTTTAATTGACTCCAGTTAATTAATAAACATGATTAAATAGAATGTTATGATTGAATAAATCGATTATACTATCGATTGATAAATTCAGTTTAGCTCCCTCTATGGGTTTGAGAGGTGTTGTTTAAGAGGATTTGATATGAGATTACCCAGTCTAAAACATCTGCAATATTTAATTAATGTTCATAAATATCAACATTTTGGTGAAGCAGCCAAGGCTTGTTTTGTCAGCCAGTCAACCCTTAGCAGTGGTATTGCTGCATTAGAAACAGTCTTAGGTACTCGCTTAATTGAAAGGGATAATAAAAAAATTCTCTTTACACCTTTAGCTGAAGAAGTAGTGAAACAGGCCCAACATATTCTATTAAGTGTCGAAGGCTTAACAGAACAGGTTCAATCATTTTCCAGACCATTTGGTGGAACTTTGAAACTGGGCGTCATACCAACCATTGCCCCTTTTTTAATCCCACAAGTACTCATGATGATTAAACAGGGTTTTCCAGAGTTAAAAGTATTTGTACGCGAAGAACAAAGTCATGTTGTCTTAAAAATGCTCAATGATGGTGAATTGGATCTGGTTTTACTTGCTCTGCCTTACCCTTCATCAGGTGTTGTCATGAAAAGTTTTTATGAAGATCGTTTCTATTTTGCTCAACATAAAGATTCGCAACTCAATGCAAGCATAAAAACAGAAGAACTAGCAGCTGATTACTCCAACTTGGCTGATAATAGTCTCCTTTTACTTGAAGATGGTCATTGCCTGAGAGATCATGCTCTCTCCGCATGCCACCTAAAACTCACTGAAAAAATTAATCCATTTTCAGCCAGTAGTTTGCACACTCTGGTACAAATGGTCAACAATGATCTGGGTGTCACTTTCTTACCTGAAATGGCAATATCCTCAGGTATTTTGGATAATACCGATATTAGTATAAGCCTACTACCTGACACTCAAAATGATTACCGTGAAATAGGCTTTGCCTGGAGAATTCAATCCAATCGAACAGAAGAATTTGAACACTTATACCAAATGATTAAAGCTCAGATTTTAGCTTTTCTTCCTGATAGGAGCCTTCAGCCTAGTAATAGCCTTCAGCTCAATGAAAACCTTCAGCCTAGTATGAGTCTTCCACTAAATAAAAGCTCATCGAAGCCCTCCAAAAATGCCTGATTTAAATTCTTCTATTAATGCATTTTTACTCACTCGTCAGTGGCGTGATACCGCCAAAGGTATTGTGCTGGACTTCTGGTTCAGTAGTGATTCCGGACCAATCCATGTGCTGGTTGAAAATCAACAGGCTATATTCTTTATTCGACAGGAAGATGCACAAACAATTTCAAAACTACTTCCCTCTTCTCATGAAGTTACTATTAAATCCTTGCAACTAAAAGATTTTGATCATAAACCAATTTCAGGTGTTTATTTCAATTCTCAACAAAGTCTATACCAGGCCAGAGAATTACTACAAAAATTAGAAATACGACATTATGAAGCTGATATCAGACCTGTTGAACGATATTTAACAGAACGATTTTTAACAGGCCCCGTTTCAATTTCCACAACTTCTGAAATGAAGCCAGCAGTTCAAAGTTCAGAAAATCATAAAACACCGGGGTTGTTTCTAAACCCTAAAATTAAACCCAGTGACTATAAACCTAAATTGAAAGTCATCTCTCTGGATATTGAAACTGCTTACGACAGTCAGGAATTGTATTCCATCTCTCTATTGTCTAATGATTGGCATGTCACTTTAATGAAAGGTTCACTTGAATCAGAAGATGATAAATTTCAGTCTAATAAGACTGAGCATTCCATTGAGTGTTATGAAACTGAAAAAGAATTAATGTTACGATTTATTGAGCTTATCATAACGCAAGACCCAGATATTATAATTGGTTGGAATGTCATTAACTTTGATTTTCGATTTTTACAAAAAAAAGCAGACAGTCTTAAAATATCTTTGTCCATCGGTCGTTCAGAAAGTCTGCCTGTCTGGAGAAAAGCACAAACTGAACAAAGCCATTATTTTTTATTGATCCCTGGTCGTGTTGTTTTAGATGGCATTGATACCTTAAAAAGTGCAACCTGGAATTTTAGAAGTTTTTCCTTAGAGTCGGTTGGTAATGAATTATTAGGTAGAGGAAAATTAATAAAAGCAGAAGCAAAAAGCGATCAAAAAAATTATGATCCTTTGAAAAAAGCAAAAGAAATCAAACGACAATTTCATAACGATAAGCAATCACTGGCTGCTTATAATCTTGAAGACTGTCAATTGGTATTAGATATTTTTAAACACACCCACTTAATTGAATTCGCTATTGAGCGAGCCAGATTGACAGGTCTTGAGATGGATCGTACAGGCGGTTCCGTCGCCGCCTTTGATAATCAATACCTCCCACGATTACATCGAAAAGGTTTTGTTGCACCCAATATTCATGCTCGAGAAGGAGGTCTTTCTTCACCCGGTGGTTATGTGATGAGTTCAAATCCAGGCTTGTATGATAGTGTCCTTGTATTAGATTATAAGAGCCTGTATCCCAGTATCATTCGAACCTTCAGAGTTGATCCCTATGCTCGTATCATAGCAGAAGAATTGGATGACGATGATTGTGTTCCAGGCTTTAATGGTATTAAATTTTCACGTAATGATTTTATTTTGCCTGATATTATTAAATCGTTGTGGCAAGCCAGAGACAAAGCAAAGAAAGAAAATAATAAAGCACTATCACAAGCAATAAAGATAATAATGAACTCTTTCTATGGTGTACTTGGAACCGCAGGCTGTCGAGTTCATGATTCACGTCTGACAAGTTCCATTACTCTCAGAGGACATGAACTAATGAAAGAAACAGCCTCCATGATTGAAGCTGAGGGATATGAGGTTATTTATGGTGATACGGATTCTGTATTTGTTTCACTTGGTGGTTCAAAAGACAATGAAAGTGCCGATAAAATTGGACACAGTCTTGTAAATAAAATTAACATACATTGGAAAAAACAACTCAAAGAACAATATAAAATTGAATCTTTTTTAGAGATGGAATATGAAACGCATTTTATTCGATTTTTTATGCCAACCGTTAGAGGTTCTGACAAAGGTAGCAAAAAACGTTATGCAGGAATGACCTCTAAAAGTGATAAAAAAATTATATATAAAGGACTTGAAACCGTTCGTACAGACTGGACGGCACTGGCTCGTGAAGTACAACAGGAAATCTATCATTGTATATTTAATGAGCTACCCTATGAAGACTATTTAAAGTCTACGATCAGTCGTTTAAAACAGGGAGAGTTTGATGACAAACTAATTTATCGGAAGCGATTAAGACAAAAATTATCAGAATATACAAAAAATAGACCACCTCATGCTCAAGCTGCTATAAAAGCTGAAGATTATATGAAAAGAGATATGACTCAGTCAGCTAATAATAATCGATATGAATATGGTGGTTGGATTGAATACGTAATAACAACCATGGGACCTGAACCCATAGAATTTAATACTCACCCCCTTGATTATGAACACTACATTGAAAAGCAAATTGCTCCCGTCGTAGATGGCATACTCTCTGTGGTTGGTAAGTCACTGGAAAAAATAATACAGGATCAGTATGAATTATTTTAATAAGTAGTTGAACCTGAATAATATGGTTTTAAATCGGGAGTAATTCCTGATTTACCATCATAGGTTTATTCAGACTAATAAAGTTTCTGATTAAACCCAATAT
>JAPHSW010000054.1 GCA_026196615.1 Gammaproteobacteria bacterium
CGTATCAAAGGTTAGGGCCAGAAGTAGTAGGAAGAAGAAGACACTTCCCCCATAAAATATATTTCTGGCCATGGTTTTTGTGAACACTTCACTCATGGCAAACTCCTATTATTATGTGGGGTAAGTATCGTTTAAAGCGGTTTTTGTCTCCTTGATGTATGTCAAGTACACTTATTTTATGGGAGTTATTTCAAGTTTTAAAACTGTGAACTTATTAACAATTATGCACAAAATGTCATAAAAAATGCACAAAAAGCTACGTGTCTTCAAGATCTTGCATGTCAAACTGTAAAAAATAATAACAAACACATTTATATTTAATTTGAGGGGAATAAATATGAACCAGAGAAACTCTGATAAAACGACACTTTCAATAGATAAAGCTAACGACAAAGAGAATATTATTCGTTCTGAAGAATCCTTAATAAGAGCAGCAAGTGTTTTAAAATCTTTGTCAGACTGGAATAAAGGTAAATAAGTACAAGAGCTTACTAAAGTGAACCCATGCATCTGCATGGGTACTAATCAATCTCCCAAACTGAGCTTTCCTTAGCTATTTTTCAAACAAATGCTTTGATTTATAACTCCAAATCAATAAATTCCAAACGATGATTACCGCATGGGTGTTCTGGGGATGGTCCCTGAGCAAGCAAGGCAACTCCTTCATTTATCTGTTTTTCTCTAAACCAGTTTCGTAAAAAAGGTGTCCACTCTTCCAGATCATTCTCTACTTTTATTGGAAAAACCCCGTATGAAAATTGCAATGATTGACAGGTACTTTCATCTGAACTCAATGCTGTTATCCAGATAGGTAAACGATATCGAGTCACATTTCGAGGCATGTTACCAGATCGTGTGGGAGTAATGACAGCAGTAGGATTAGTGTTCTTAACTGATAATTGTAAATTATGGGCAATTAACTCTTCAATTTTTTTCTTTGAGCCAAGACGTTCAAGTTCCCTGTCCGTTTTTCTATGAGGTTCAGTCGCTATCGCAATTTCAGCCAACATATTCACCGCATCTATGGGGTAGCGCCCCATGGCTGATTCACCCGACAACATAACGGCATCAGTACCATCCAATATCGCATTTGCAACGTCTGTGGCTTCAGCACGTGTAGGTCTTCGATGCTCAGTCATTGACTCCAACATCTGTGTTGCGGTAATCACTGGTTTACAGTATTGACTGGCTGATTTCATTACTTGTTTTTGTGTAATTGCCATAGAGGATATGGGGATTTCAACCCCTAAATCACCTCTGGCAACCATAATGCCATCAGAAACTTTTAAAATACTTTCCAGATTTTCCAAAGCACCCGAGCGTTCTATTTTAGCAATCACAAATGGTTTATATCCCATATCTGAAGCCGCTTTTTTTAAATCAAGTATATCTTCTTTATTGGCAACAAAAGACTGGCTAACCGCATCCACTCCTTGTTCAAGGGCAAATTGCAGGCAACTTCGATCATGTTTGGTAAAAGCACTAAAACCCAAATCAATTCCGGGAAGGTTTAAACCTTTTCTTGAACGTAACTCTCCTCCCGAACGAACCTCACAACACACATCGTTATCATGAACTTCAGTAACCAGCAATGAAATCAGTCCATCATTAAGAAATAACTTGTCTCCTTTTATTACCGTGGTTGGTAATTCTTTAAAAGTGACTGAAACACGATGATGATCACCAATAATTTCATCCGTTGTCAAAATTAATTCTGCACCATTTTGCAAGTCAATAGGTTCTTCTTTCAATTCACCAATACGCATCTTAGGGCCAGGTAAATCAGCCATAATCGCTAGACGTTTTCCTGTCTTATTTGAAGCTTCTCTGAGTTTTTTAATAATCTCACCATGACTGTTAAAATCACCATGAGAAAAATTCAAACGAGCAACATTCATTCCAGCACGTAATAGTGATTCCATCATTGTTGACGATTCGGTTGCTGGGCCAATAGTACAAACAATCTTGGTTTTATTTGCAGGGTATCTCATAGGATTTTATTATCGACCTCAGTATTTTTAGTTACAATCATCTTGAAAAGTGCTCTGAATTAGAAATTCAATTTAATCACTTTCTATAAGAGATTTCAAAATAAGTTGTTTTTATATTATTCATTATAAAAGAAAGCTATCTCTTTGAATTATTGAGAAAATAAATTCAAAGTATTAACAAAACAAATATATTAGTATTTTCTAATTTTCTTCCTTTCGTTTAAAAAACATCTTAGATCTGATAAATTACCCGCTTTTAGAATTCCACTATTCGATAATTGCTGCTCAAAAACAGTAGTCAATTTCGATGCTCAATTACGATTTGAAGGTAAATTATAGTATGGATTTAGCGAAATCAATAGGCGTAAAAATCAATTCTAACCAACTGGAAGCCGCTGAAGAAAAGAAACGTTTGCAACTTTATATTAATCTAAAATTGCACTCATCAGGACTCCCTTCATGCAAGTCACAGGACTGCGACAATAACTTTTTTTCCATTGCTGAAGACCTTCTACAAAGCTATCGTGAAAAATCACGTTTACTTTCTCAATATCTATGTCCTGCCGATCAACGTATCCAGGACTTTCTGGATGACTATTTAAAAGATAGTGGCAGCGACAATCATCCAGTATTACCATCAAATACACTTATTTTAGACCGTCATGGTGTTGCTCGTGAGCTTTCAATACCCGCTGATGGTGATTATTTTGAATCTGAATTCGTTAAAAGTCATCGCGTCAGCCAGGGCGTGTTACACAATACCTCACGAGATCGTAGAACAACTGCCGGCTCATTTCATGTTGCAGAAGGCGGCTTACCAGTACCTGGTGACAAAAAAGCGGTTCCCATAATTGCTTACGCCAATTTACTACATGAGGCATTAAATCCACCCAAAGAATTAATGACGATACCTTTTACTTCAAATCAACAAGAACAGGCCCATAGTTTTCTATCCATATTATTACGCCCTGTGGTGTGTCCTGAAATACCAGCGCAGGATCCCAGTCAATCTGAAGCAGAAAAAACAATGGAAGTCCGCTTTTTTGCTCCAGGTACACTGGCCAGTAACCTTGATTTTGTTGAAAGCATTTTTGGTAATGCGGGTAATCCAAACCTTTCTGAGCATGATGCAGGATTAGACATTGAGCATTGGGTAGGACATACCGGTTGTGTCATTCTTGCTCCACATTTAGTTAGAATGAAGAAAAAAGACCTTGGTTTACCACACGTTGATGATGCCACTGAACGTCAGAAAAAAGATGGTATGTGCTGGGAAACTAAAGATGAACTCTACAATAATGGTCAACCATTTAAGATCACTGGCCGTGATAAAAGAGGGGTCATTGTTACAATTCTTGCTGATAATTATTTCGGTTATTGTAAAAAAGAAGTTAAAACTCAAATCAGTTATTCTGCCAACTTGTTTGGTCTTGCTGAAGAAGAACATGCAGGTGGAGCTCTCGCCTTTCCACGATACAACCACGGTGAAGAATTCGGTAAAGATTCTCGCACCAAAAATACTGAGTATCACTTCTCAGAAGTCATTGAAAAATATGGCGATATAATGGATCTTCAGGAAGAAGGTTATGGCATAGATAAGACCTACCCACAAATCCTATATGTACCTGAAACCAATCTACAAATGGATTTAAATGAGCAAACAGTTTCCTGGAATACCAATGGCAAAACAAACACCATTAAGTTAAAACCTGGACTCATTTATATGCATCCCAGTGGTTATAAAATAGCCATGGAAAAACACCCGAAAGCCCCTTCCTGGCGTATTGTCGGTACAGATGCAGAGGGTACTTTCTGCCATAAGCCTTCAACAGTTTCTGGTGGTGGTAAATCAGAAATATCAAAAGCCATTGATGATGCTGTAATTTACGGCCCACTATTTGTCAATAAGCTTGATAACGCCATGAAAAAAATGACTGAGATTTTTAATTATGATTATTCTCACCGTTATAAAGATGAATTTGCTCCGGATTACACTGACCATCCTCCACGTTCACCATTGAGTATGAATAGAAGTCTGGGTTCTATGATTAAGATGCTGACACAGTCAGAAGAAAAATTTACACCAGAATACAATGAATGGTTAGAAACAATCCCTGAATCAATTAAAGCATTAGCCTTTGTTATCAAACGATTCTACCGTCCTGAATGGGGTAACAACTGGCAGAAACATTTTACCGTTGATATGGTTGATGGTGTTCAGGGACACGAACTAAAATATCAGGACAGACAATTAGTCATGTCCTACTTGCGAGTCGGATTTGACCAAAGTGGTGCATGGCGTATTTATAAAATGCGTCAGGATTATATTGTTGCTGAAAAACTTCAAATGGAAGATGACATCAGCGCCTCAGTTGTTGTGCCCGCTAAACGTCTGATCAATATGCCTGAAAAGAACAAACATGAGTGTATCAAACTGGTTAAAAACTGCGAATATCGACTTTTCCAACGACCTGATGATGCAATTATTAAAGGCTTTGACAAGCAAACTGAATTAGAAATGGCAATGCCTGATAATTTCATTGCTAACTATCAACCATTAACACCAGACGACCTTAAGGAACTTTCCGAAGATCAGGTAGAGTTTGATAAATACACTCCTCCTATGAGAAATTTCCTACTCAATAGTTTAGAGAAAGGGGAAAAGGCAGTTTCATCAGCACATCCTTTAATGGTAAATGGTGCTCCAAGTAAAAACCCACGTTACTTACAATTACGCTCTGATGTTGCTTATCCAATTAAACGATATCTCGCTGAAATGAGTGCTCGTATGCACCGTCGTGCCACATTAGATGAAACCATCTGTTTTCCAGTAGATGCTGTATTAACAGGCCGTCGTAATAATCCACCTGAGCCGAAAGCAGGAATTCGTTCACTCGCTGTGTACAATCCTATTCATTATCAGGAACTACCTGAATTATTTATGGATTTTGTTTGTAGCCTTACAGGTAAATCGCCATCAACCACAGGAGCTGGTTCTGAGGGAGCTCTCACAAAAGGACCATTTAATGCCCTATTGCCTGCAACAGATGTTAATAATGCACTGGTCTCCTATATTCTGACTGATTACTCTGGCTTTAGTAGTGCAGCAGGTTATGTGGGTCCAGAAACGAAAGTAAATCACGATATTAGTCTGATTATTCCTGAAATTTGGGCCCAGTTAAAACCTGAAAAACGTCGTCCTGACTATTTAATTAACAAAGGGCAACTTGAAAAACTGGAAGACTTTGAACACAATGGCCAAACAGTCTTAGCCAGTCGCCTTGGTTACCGTATAACCGGTTTATTTGTACATGGCTTTTTTGGTAAGATTTTTGATAACCCATCAGCAGTCTTTGATGAAAAAATTCTACGCCCTGAAACTCAAAGCATGGATGATTTTGTTGACGGAATTAACAATATTGTTGAAGCACAACAAAAAGTGGCTCAAAGATATATTGACGACGGTTCAATTGATTTAGCCTGTCCTCCTCTTAAAGCACTGCTCTATATTATGGCTACTGGAGAATTTGAAGGTAAGGATGCCCATCATCCAGAAATTCGTTCCATGTTTACCCGAGAAGCTTTGCTTTCATCTGATTGGTATAAGAAACGCCTGGAAGTGAAACAGGAACGAGATATTGCTTTATGGAAACGTCACATCAACTATATCTCAGACTTCCTTGAACGAGACAGTCATGCAGAAGAAGCCAGACGTTTGAAGATATCCAAGCAATTAAGCATTGCCAATGAAAAATTAGCACAGGTTTCCAGCGAAGTTTATTTAGATGAACTGGTTGGTACACTAGGTGCAGATCCAATGGAATAAAAAAACATCTTTTCCACTGCATTTTATTCCAGCTTAAGGGCCACATCCATGCTCAATTGCTGCAGTAAGGTGATAATTTCATCTCGCTGTAGCAACAACTCAGTCAGCAATTCCTTAGCATAATTAAAATCTCTATATTAAACAGTAGTACTCAATTTTTCCGAGGGTAACTTTATTTCTAGAGGTAAGGATTGAATTTATTCAAAGTTATATGGTTTTAACAACGAATATTCTGTGGAAGACAGCATAGTGTCACTTGTCACCTCTAAGCGCTGATTTTCTAAATAAACAACCATTTAAAACAGCGATTATCATAATAAAGCCCATAAGAAAAAAATTTCTTTTAGTGAACCCATAGAGTAAATTTTTCAAACATTTAAGAAGCAGAAATGGAATATACCCTCTTGAGAAACAGTCTACGATTTATCAAAAAGATTGATTTAGTTCCAATTCATATCAATACAAGCAACCTTAAAAGATAGCTAAGTAAATAATATATTCTAAAACTTCAATACCGTTCTACTTTGCAGCATTAATCACTCTAAATTGTACCCTTCTATTTTCAGAAGCATTAGGATTGCTATCATTCAAAAGTTCATCTTCACCTTTACCAACAACAATCATACGATTTGATTCAACATTGTACTGATTAAGGTGATGTTTTACGCTATCTGCTCTTTTTTGTGATAACCAAAGGTTGTAATAGGCTTCACCAACCGCATCAGTATGTCCTTCAATAACAAAGAAACAATTCTTTAGCTGGGGGGTATTCATAGCTTGTGCAATTTTATTCAGCATCTGAGTATCTTGATTTTCTACTGTGCTGGAATTTGATTTAAAACGTATATTAACAGCAACTGATTGAGCACCGGCCAAACAGGCATCTGCTTTTTGATTTGCCGTAAATTGTTGAGACATTTCTTCTTTTTGTTCAGCTGATTGAGTGGGTTTCGCTTTTTTCAAACTAATACCCCGATACTTCATTCCACCATTTTGTGCATCAGTTTCAGGTACAAGCCCTTCTGGTAATTGACTTTGCTCTCCCATAAAAGCATTAACAAGCTCATCAGAGGATGGGTCCTGTCCATGAAAAGAAACCACCCTCTCTTCAGCAAAAGAAATACTACTGAGAGAAGCCAATAATCCAACCGCTAAAATTCTTTTTAGAAATTGATTTTTATAGATTTTATTACTAAAAAAAGTGTGATTAAACATGGATATCTCCTATTACAACATTTTCTATTTACTACTATTAAGATTATGTGCCCCCCTTCCGCAAGTCAATATTAATAATTGGTAATAATACCAATCAATAGCATTAACCTGTCATAGAAATAAGCAAAATCTATTAAGGAATACTCCAAATATCCAATGCATATTCAGCAACTTTAGTTTGTTTGTTATCCATTAAGATGTTTTTCATTTTTTGCTCATAATCATGACTTTTTTCAATAATCTCGGGGGACTTAAACTCACCTTCTAATGGCGATTGACTCACAATAGCACGAATACTTTCTTCTCCATATGGATGTTCAACAATCAACTTTAATTTAGACTTATTTCCACCAACCACATAAATCTGACCCGCTTTTATTTTATGTTTTTCCTCAAAAAGATTAGGAATTAAATGAACCACATTACCATCAGCCTGAAAATAATCCAGTTTTAAATAAGCATCTTTATCGGCAATAAAATAAATAATAATATGTTCACCAGAACGATAGTACATATCATCTTTTTTCGCGGTCCATATTCTTAATTTAACATCACCATCCTGAACTTCCTGTACATTAATTCGCCTGCTTTTTGACTTATCATTTTTCATTTGTTGAGCAGTTTCTTTATTTGCAGGTGTTTTAACTGGTGTTACGCCTCGAAAATGAAATGCCGCTTTTTTGAAACTGTCCTTATCACTTAAGACCACTTCTGGTACTTCACAATCAAAGACTTCAGATTTCTCAAGTTTTCCACTAATGACCTTACTATTATCCTCACCTACTTCTATAACCGTATTCTCACCAAACCATTCTTGACGACACCCAGTATAATATGTCAACACAAGTGATGAATTTGCACCAATTTTCATTTTGTCATTAAAAATAACATCATCACCAAAATCAGCACTTCTATTATTGTCATTTAAAATGGAAACATCACCTTCCATGTTGGTAATAATACCCACTGGAGACTGTGCATTCGAATTACTAGAAAAAACAACGAATACCATAAAACCTATAAGCACATAAAAAGTAAAATTTATTCTTAAACGTTTAGTCATTATTAGTATCTCTTAAACTTTTAACTTCATAGACAAAAATGTCAGCTCGTCCTTTTAATGGTACATCTCCTATGGGCTCACAAATGACCCTATCTTTAACTTCTTTTTGAGCATCATCTGTTAATAGTATAGGAGCACCAATCGTTTTAGTCACCCCCTCAACACGAGAAGCGGTATTAACAGAATCACCAATCGCAGTATAGTCCATTTTCATATCAGAACCGATATTACCAACAAGTGCATAGCCTGTATGTATGCCAATACCATTATCTAGTTGTGCTCTACCTTCGGACTTCCATTTTTTATTGAGGATATCAAGTCTCTCACGCATTTTTATTGATGCTTTAACTGCTGCTAAAGTTGGATTTTCAACATATAGAGGTGCTCCAAAAAAAGCCATTAAGCCATCACCAATAAATTTATCAACAGTACCACCATTATCCAATATCACCTCAGTCATCGCAGAAAAGTATTCATTCAGTGCTTTAACAACCTCTTCTGGAGGTAGATTTTCTGAGTAAGTAGTAAATCCTCGAATATCAGAAAAAAGAATACAAATTCTTTCCCTTTTTCCTTCTAAGGCAAGAGGCTTATCAGAATTTAATATTTCTTTAACAACTTGCTTATTCACATAACTTCTAAAAAATTTGGCCAAGCGCCTTTTTTTTCGTTCTTCAGTTACAAATCGATAAAAAAAGCTGATCCCAAAACTCCAGAAAATCAATAGAACAGGATCGATATAAGGTAAAAGAATATTGGAATTAAACAATAATAAATTTAAGAAAGAATATAATAAAAGAATAGTTACAGTTAAAAAAATAGCCGTTCTTATTCCTTTTTTTGAAGAGTAATAAACAATAGTAAAAGCAAGAAAAAAACTCAATGCTAATACAAAACCAAAGGGTGCTTTGATTAATAAATCATTATTAATAAGCATATCGATGGCATGGGCATGAATCAGCACTCCAGGAGTTTCTTGCGCAACAGGTGAAGGTAAAATATCACCGGATACATTTGTCACGCCAACCAGAACAATTTTGTCTTTAAAATTTTGTTCAAAATAGGCTTGATCATCCGCCCTTGCCATATTTAAAACTTCAATAAATGATAATATTTCAAATTGTTTATTTAGCTGATAGTTTATTAATAAAGGTTCTTTACCTTGTGCTTCAGTGAGGCCACCCAGGAAATGTGTGGCAATTAAATTGTCAAAACCAGGCAGAGACTTCTTATCTTCTGTTACAGATTGGTATTGTAGCTTTATTTGTCGAATATAATTATCTGAATCAGGCAAAGTATTGACTACACCAAAACCATCCCGACCAACAATTGCACCAAATTGTTTCATTGGCAGACTGGTATCAAGCTCCTGAACTTGAGACCCCAAACTTTTTCGTGTCGAAGCACCAATGCCCATAACAATTTTTGAGTGGTATTTATTTTTGGCTATAAGCAATGCCCGACGTAGTGCATTTCGATCTTTTGCTGAACGTTTAACAAAGTCATCAATACGCTTGGTCCAAATTAAATCAAGCCCAATGACTTTTGCCTGGTATTTTCCCAACTTCTCAAAAATTTCAGCAAAAAAAGTATCCCATAAAATAAAAGGAGGTTTTATTTCTTTTATGGAGAGATCATCAATTCCAATAACAACAATTTGTTGGGATACTTCCTGTTCACGAAAATAATCACTACGCAATTCGTAACGAGCATCAAGAGCCTTCATTTCCAGAAAGTGAATTACTCCAGTGTGCTCAATTAATATACTGAGTAATACGCCAAGGAGTGCAATAATGAAGTATTGATATTTCATAAGCAATTAGTTTTTATACCTGCTTTACTCTTTATTCAGAAGAATGTCAGGCCATCCTTCTGTCCAACAACATAGATGGTTAAAATCATCAATAATTCGATAAGATGCTGCATCATTTGTTAAAAGATGATTCAATAAATTTTTATTTATTTTAAAAGGCACTATTTGATCTTGACCTCCAAACAGATGAAGTTGTGAGACATCTGTCAACCCAGAAATAAAAGGATAAACAGCTAATGAATCACTTAGAGGTGTCACGCCATGAAACTCTGACCACTCAAAATGGTCCAGATTTGAAGCAATGGTGGTGACATGAATAACATCATTGCGTTGAGCTGCAAGCAACATCGCAATTACACCACCACCAGAAAATCCAACGATTTCAAATTGGTTAACACCATATTGTTCACTAATCTTATCTAATACAATACTATATGCATCAATGACTTCTTGACTGTAGCGATGGCTCGTCCAATATTTTGAATTACAATTAATCATTACCTGACTATTTTCAAATTGACAAGGACGTGCCAGATAAAGGATATTATTTCGTTCATCAAGAGTAGCCAGCCTTAATGACATAGGATTAATCGGTGTTGGATTATTTGAGCGTTTAAAACGATTTTCCCATGCGGTACCATCACCTTCAATATAGACAATAAGTGATTTGATATTTTCTCTTTGAGTATGCTTAGTTATAGACTTTTTTTGCCACCCCTTTTTTTGCCAACCCTTTTTTCCCCAACCATGAAGCCTAAAAGAACCTGTATCAAAATTGATTAATTGAAAGTTAGCGTTTATTGCTAATTTTTCTGCAGTTTCATTTCGCTCTATTAAATTCGAAGTTGCACAAGATGCAATCAAAAAAAGTTGACATAAAAATAAAGTATAATTTTTAATCAAGGCTAAACCATTGATGGATAGTAATATATTGTTTCAATTTACTTACCTCAATATAAAAGAAACTCATTTATTTGCTCTAACAATTTCAACTTAATTCCATAAAAAAATAGAATTTTTTTTATATTAATAAACTAACTTTAGCACCCTTTTGTTAATATTTCATTGGATATAGTCTATTTCTAGCCAGTAAAACCGGCTTAACTCTAATAAGATTTAACCATTTTAGAGCCCACCCAGACACTCTGTATAATCATTAATATGATGTAGCATTTTAGTAACAACTTGTTCGTCATCTTGATCGAAATAAGGTTCATCACCGAGCTTATTAATGATCTGGATTACACCAATTGGTTTATACCGTTTATCAATAAGTGGTGCAGCAATCATTGAATGAATAAAATAACCTGTATTTTCTTCAACAGTATTATTATAATCTTCATTATTTTGAACGTTATTAATCACTTGTGCTTGATTTTTCTCAAAGATATCATGCACAATACCACTATTATCAGGTAATTCGAGATAGCTTATTCCTTCAATATAAGCGCTCCAAAATGTACCGGTTTTAGGATCATGTATAAATATTGTACATCGATCGGCCTTAAGTATAGATTTAATGGTGTCAGAAATTGCTCTTATTTTTTCAAGAAAATCAATATCAGTCTTTAAAATTAGCTCTAAATCAGTAAAGTTTATTTTGTTCATAAGCATGAATAATACTCTGAATTTTAAAATCCATAAACAGATAATGGGTACTATTCTTTTACATGAGTCCAGCTAAAATAACAATAAAAAAAAATGATAATAGCCTGCACATTACTAGCAGCGGTGACTGGTTTCATCAATCCATTGGCACCATCTATAATCAATTAAAACAGTTTGATATCAATCCCCAGACACTCAGTGTCACCTGGGATTTTAGCTCTATGGAAAAATTAGATACCTCAGGTATTATGGTAATCATTGAGTTCATGCGACGTTTTGATGCATCACGCGTGACTTTCACTTATGTAGGTATGAAGCCTGATCATCAAAGAATGTTTCTTTTTTACAGAAAAAATTTCATCAATGCCATACCTAACACCACTAATAAAAACTCCATCTTTCAAATCATCGGTAAAGCCTTTATTAACATTTCTCAAGGCTTCATTGAATTTAACCATTTTATTGGAATTAATGCTTACCAGTTTTGGTTAAGTATACTGAGACCCTCTCTTTTTCGTTTTAAGGCCATTATTAAACACTTAAGTAGCTCCGGCCTGCAAGCTTTGCCAATCGTTGGACTCACCTCTTTTTTGGTTGGTTTGGTTATTGCTTATCAATCAGCTGAACAACTCAAACAATTTGGCGCCTCAATTTTCATCGTTGAAATGGTCAGCATCTCTGTTTTTCGTGAGCTTGCTCCAATGATTTCTGCCATTGTTGTTGCTGGTCGAAGTGCCAGTGCCTACACTGCAGAAATAGGCATTATGAAAATCACTGAAGAAATTGATGCGATGCAAACCATGGGGTTTGAACCACATCGATTTCTGGTAATACCAAGAATTATCGCTTTAATGCTTGCGATGCCTTTAATTATTTTCTTTGCTGATATGATGGGAATATTTGGTGGAATGCTTATTGCCAAAGGGCAACTTGGGCTGACTTTTTCCGAGTTCATTGCCAGGCTTCATACTGAAGTGCCCATTAAACATATTTTAATTGGGCTGATTAAAGCCCCATTTTTTGGTTTAATCATTGCTTTAATCGGGTGTTTCAGAGGTTTTCAAGTCACTGGTAGTACGGATAGTATCGGTAAATATACAACCATCAGTGTCGTTAATGCCAGTTTTTGGGTCATTGCGATAAATGCTTTAATTTCTGTTATATTAACGGAATTAGGCATATGAACGCGACAACAAAAAGTATTGTTGAGTTTAAAGATATTGTTACCCAATTTGGTCCAAATCGTGTCCATGACGGCGTCAGTTTTACAATAAATCAAGGGGAAATTTATGGTTTACTCGGTGGTAGCGGTGCAGGTAAATCAACCTTACTAAGACAAATGATCATGTTGCAAGAACCTGCTTCTGGTATCATCACCGTATTAGGACAAAAAATAAACTCACTAAGTCCTTCTCAAATTGAAGCATTACAACTTCAATGGGGTGTACTCTTTCAATTTGGTGCCTTATTTTCATCTTTAAGTGTTTTAGAAAATGTTTCTGTCACCCTCAAAGAATACACAAAACTACCTATTGAAGTGATTAATGACATCGCACATGCCAAAATAAAAATGGTGGGCCTGCCTCCTCATGCAGCCTATTTATACCCATCAGAACTAAGTGGTGGAATGAAAAAAAGAGTTGGACTGGCACGTGCTTTAGCAATGGACCCCAAATTATTATTTCTTGATGAACCGACCAGCGGTCTGGATCCTGCCAGTGCACGTGCTTTCGACCGATTAATTATTGAGCTCAAATATATGCTTAATTTAACGGTTGTCATGGTGACTCATGATCTAGACAGTATTGAATATGCTCTTGATAGATTTATAATTCTACATGATAAAAAAGTACTTATTGAAGGTACGATGGATGATGTCCATAACTCACAACATCAGGCATTGGATACTTTCTTTAACAAACATAAAAGTTAGCTGTTAAAAAATATGGATACAAAAATTAACTACAGCCTTATTGGCATTTTAATCTTCACTCTGTGTATATTAATGACCACATTTCTATTATGGATGGGGAAATATGGATTTGAAGAAACCATATACGACCACTATCTGATTAAAACAACAGAAGGTGTCTCTGGTTTAAACATTGAATCCCCTGTTAAATATCGAGGAGTTGAAATTGGTGCAGTTGATAAAATTCAAATTGATCCACTGAATTCTGAATACATTAATGTCTACATTTCAATTGAAGTGGGCACTCCAATCAAAGAAGACAGCATAGCTATTTTAACAGCCCAGGGTATTACGGGTTTAAGTTATATAGAAATCAAAGGTGGTACGCAACACTCAAAAAAATTAGCTAATGGCGCCACTATCACTGCAGGAAAATCACTCTTTGACAAACTTGAAACATCTGCAACTGATATTTCTGATAAGCTGGTACAAACAATGAGCAGAATTGATAAATTGATCAGTAATAAAAACATTGAATCAATTGAAAAACTACTCATCAATCTTGAAATGAGTAGTAGACAGCTTTCTGAACAAATGCAGCTGTTTTTAAATGCAAAAAATAGCCTGGCATTAGAAAAAACTCTAGAAAATTCTGCAATCATTACGCAATCAATAGCGGACAATAAAGACAGCATTCAGCATCTGCTATCACAAGGTATCACATTAGAAAAACAGGCGAGTAAAACACTAAAAGATATTTCCAATACGAGTCAATCATTAAATAGCAATCTACTTACAATTCAGAAAAAACTTGACAGTGGTGAGTATGACTTACGCCAAATGACTGAACCACATCTTGAAGCCTTTAATGCACTATTGAAGGAATTTGAAATTCTTAGCATTCAAGCAAGTGAAGTATTACAGCAACTTAAAGAAAGTCCAAGTGACTTACTCTTCAAACAAAAACAATATCAACCAGGCCCTGGCGAATTATGATTAAGAAAAAGCTTAACAATGTTATTAAAATATCAGTATTATTATTGATATTAATTTTTATTGCGGCTTGTACACCATCAGTTAATAAGGTTGATCCTCATAAATACTATACACTGAGTTTTAGTAACTCTGATAATAGAGTGATAAAACCTATCTATGATTTTGTAAAAATTGATCTCCCTCATATATCAACCAAGCATATGACAAAATCCATTGTCTATTCTGAAAAACCGTTTCAAAAAAATAGCTACTCACAAAGCCAATGGAAAGAGCCTCTACCAATTATGCTTCAGGAATGGCTAGTACAAAGCATCAATAACATGAATCTTTTTAAAGGCGTTATTCGAGTCGAATCCAGGGCCAATGTCCCTATGATGCTGGAAACTGACATTGTAAAATTTGAACATATTATATACAAAGATGAAGTGAATATATCTTTACGAGTTATTCTCATTCAATACAAAAAAAGAGAAATAATCAAACAAAAATTATTTAACTACCGAGTGAAAGTTAAACAAGCAACCGCTGAATCAGCAGTTTTGTCATTTAATGAAGCCATTAAACAGTTCAATAACGATCTATTCTTCTGGCTAGAGAAAAATGAATAAATTATATTTTATTCATCACCCATTCTAAATAACAATTATTGATAAATAATAAAATCATACCCTTGACTGGAACCAACAGGGGTCACAATTGTTCTTTCATCCACCCCACCCCTCTCACCACTTGAGGCATAGTTTCTTGATGCCATAGCATGTGCTAGAGCAGGGACAAATTTTTCAGCATATTGTTGTAATTCACTGACCATTAGCTTGCCATCTTTTGGCCATTGATCAGCATTATAAGATCCCTGACTGTTCTTTTTCATACCATTTAATAATGTATAGGTAAAAAGTCCATGTCCCAATTCACCAAATTCAGGTGCCAGCTGATCAGCACGGGTTGCAGCAATGATATGAATCCCCGTACTTTTTGATAATCCTTTTAATGCTCTTCTTTGATGAAAATTATTAAAATCTTCTGTAACTGCACCTGATTGGCAAGCATCAATAATTAAAACAATTTTCTGACTTGGAATACCAACAAATTTTTCCATTAACTCTTTAGCTGATAAACCAATCGCTTTCAAATGCTGAGTATCATGTAATGTCCTTGCTTCCTGTGGTAAAAAATACCAATTATTATCAACAACAATTCCATGACCTGACATAAAAACGACCAACATATCATTTTTATTAGATTCCAGTTGTGTTTTATCAAGTAAAGATAGGATGGCTTTTTTACTGGCTTGTTTATTTAACATTAATGTCTTTACGTGAGCATCCTGGTTACTATTCGACATCAAAAGTGTTGAGCCAGAGAATGTCTTAAAAATTTCTCTTGCATCAGGCACTGCAAAATCAAGGTCTAATTCTTTGCCCTGATAGTCATTTATGCCAATACTTTTCATAAACATACGCTTGGGCATATGTTTAGACTTAGGTGTAACAAGCTTCTTAGCTGTAAAAATAACTTGTTGAGACTGACCTTCAACATTTTCCCAGCCTTTTACTTCAACATTAAAACCATTTAAACCTTCAACCGCACTCACTTTCAAATTCCATTCTTTGATACCATAATTTCCTTTCTGAATACTCTTTTTTAAGTTGATTTTTGAGTTCGGTATTTTTTTTCCATTATGGAAGATTTTAATATCATGAAGCAGCTCAAAAGAGCCATCAATTTTAGCCGTTATATTAAGTTCTATACTTCCAGGTAAACGAAAACTTTCTTCTTTTGTTACTATTTTTACAGACACATCAGGCGGGAGATAAACCCCTTTTTCAATTTCTACAATAGGTTCTGTAATCATTTTTTGTTTTTTTCTGACTATTTTTTGTAAGAGGCCTGGCTCAAAATATTTTTCAGAAAACTGATCTAATTCAATTAGTTTTCCATCTGCATCCCACGATACATCATGAAAAGCATCTTCATTACCATCATATCGTCCTTTTTTATCCAATATAGCCCATCCACTTTTTGTTGAAACAAGTTGAGCTATTTTTTTATCTTGATTGATATCCACTAAAAAGATACCACCTTGTCTTTTAGGGAATAATAAATACTGACCATTTTGATAAAATTGCACCTGATTTGAATTTAAATCAGAGGCAGACAAATTTATTTTTTTGCTTTTTAAAACTTGTCCTGTGTTAACGTTCTGCTTGAAAATAATATTTTCATTTGTAAGAACATTAAGCTCATCGCCAGAAAAATCCAGTAATAATACTGATTTTTTTTCATATTGAATAGGACTAAATTTATCTTTATCCTTACTTGCATAGGCATATTGAGCGTTTTTCAAATGTACTGCTAAAGCAGTCCCATTTTTATTAAAAAAAACCCTAACTGGTTTATAATTCAGTCGCCATGTTTTAATAAGAGCTGCATTATTTTTTGTTTTGGAATAATTATAAAGAGATAGTTTTTGATCATTAGTTGAAACAAGAAGCTGATTCATTTTGTCAATAAGATCAATTGAATTAATTTGTGATTTTAAATTAATCTTAGCAAGTAATTTAGTCTGATTATCCTTTCCAAAGATCAATAATTCATTCTTTGATGTGCTTAAAGTCATAAGCTCAGCATTCACACGAATCAAATCAAAACGATAGTTTTTTTGAATTTGTGGCATTTTACTCAATAACTTACCTTCAACAAGAGGTTTAGAATAGAGTATGCCTTTTGTATCAATCAAATATATTTTTTTTTGATTATAATCAATGGAAAAATCTTTCAAAGTCATTGATTTTAAGGGAATATTATCAATTTCTTCACCTCTTTCCATATCCCAAATACTAATATAACCACCTTCCATGGTCAGAGCCAAATAACGATTATCTTTAGAAATACGCATTATTTTTGGGTATTCTATTTTATTTTTTTTTGTTGTTAGGGTAGGAACAATAGCAGCTCTTACTTGTTTTTTTATTGAATTAGAAATCTGTGATGAAAGTTGCCCACCAAATGAACGTGCATGAACATAAGATGACAATGAGAGAAATACAAAAGCAGTTATTGCAATATATAAAAATATTTCACTTAATTTACATTTATAAGTGACAGACATCATATCACCTCATTTAAAAATCATAGCGAACATTCGCGCTAACGGTATAGTCATTATGACCATCCCATAAAAAAACTTTATTGTATGATATTTCACCCAATAATTTTTCACTTGCATTAAAACGAAGTCCAATACCAGCATTCATTCCAAAGTCACCGTCATCAGAAACAGAATCATCATTATTAGAAAGATCCAGAATAGCACCTACTGTGCCATAATATTCCCCCCAGCTTTTAGATTGTGCCAACTCAGTATTTAATAGAAACTCTGAAATATTAGAGCTATCAAGATTCATTCGATTCGTAACTGATGGATCAATTGATAGAGTGGCATCATATGAATCAGAACTTGTATAAGCATAGTTATAACCTAGATCCATAGTAAATTTCAGTCCACTCTCCAATTCAGAACTTCGCATAACACCAAAGCCCAAAAAGTGATTATTTGAGTCATAATCTCCATCAAATGATGCAACAGAACCAAAAATTGATCTATCTTCAATATCGGTATCTGATGAGTTATAGCCAATATGACCGTACGCAGTAAAACCAGAGTCAAAATTATAGGCTGCATAAGCAGAAATTACATATCCATCACTGTCTGTTTTACTATTATCACTTGAGTCAGTATCCGATGTTTCATAACCTACCAGACCACCAACCAGTAATTTTGGACTGAGTAATACATCAGCACCAAATAAATAACTATCCTGATTGCCTGTAAAATTCGAATCATTAGAAATCATTGCAGTATTTTTTATGCTTGTATAACTTGGTGTAAACCAAAATGCTACGCCAGTCATTGTATCGCCTGCATTTAAACCATTTTCTGCATAATTTGCACGAGCTAAAGAAAAACGTCCTGTTTTATAGAGTGTTTTTATATGATCAGTATAGGTAGAACGCACGTGGTTTATTTTTTTTCGTAAGACATCCCTATTAATATTTTCAATGGATTCCTCAGCTTCTTTTTGAGCCAGAGCAGAGATTGAATATGCAACAACAGGCGTATAACTTTGACCAGCATAGAGATCGACAACAATAAACGTAGGAACATCAAAACCTGTAAAATTTAAAGTAAATGTTTCTGATCCTGATGCTATGGCTTGTCCTAGCATTGTATAACCACTTGTCGCGCTGGTACCAACCGTAGTTATATTTGGAGATTGTGACACAAGTATACTCTGAGGGTCGCCACTAAAACCATTTCCAAAAAAAGTTAATGAGGAGGTGGTAGATACCTGAGTAATAACTCCATCATCTTCGAGTGCAAGAAAAGGAGTAAAGCCAGTCGTTGTTATTGAAGCAGTTGTTGACGAACAAGTAGAACAAGACCATGACAGTTGGTACACTTTAATATTATTACCACCATTAAGAACATCTGCTAATGCGGTATTTGAAAAAGCTACCCCTGATAACACTAACACACCAGCTATAAAAAATTGTTTATTAAAAATCATTGTCCATTAATCCCATGTAACTATTATTGAATTTACTATTAACTTTTTTTGATATTTTTGGTATTAAGTGCTTAATAAACTCTGATATCAAAAAAATAATCACTTACTTCAATTGTATTCATTTTTATATACAGAGCTTTTACTTCTTCTAGAGATTTCACTGGAAGCTTCTCAAAATCTGTTCCAAAAATTTCTGGAGGTAGTTGATTTATCACATTTTGATCTGTAGAAAAACAAGCTAGCCTTTCACTCACGCCATCTTCACTGGCATTTAAATTAAATTGTGATTCTCCAGGTAAAATGAGTGGCTTTGAGTGCAATACATAAGGTTCTGAGTTAAATCGATTTGGGAAAAAACGAGTCACTTCACCTTTTTGATCTTCAAAGTAGCAATACACATAAGCATCCTGCTGTGTACTCACCATAACATTAAATGCTTCACCTGGAGCTAAAAATACATCATTTTTATCTGCATAGCGAATTTCTAGTGAACTTTCCATCTTGTTTACATTTCTCTCATTATTTGTGTTTTCCACAGATATGTCAGGAACAGGATGATTTATTACTTCCTTAACAACAGGAGTTGTAACTATATTCGGAGTTGAGTCAGGTTGCTTTATTACTTCCTTAACAACAGGTGATGTAACTATATTAGGAGTTGGATCAGGTTGGTTTATTGTTTCCCTAACAACGGATGGTGTAATTATATTAAGAGTTGAATC
>JAPHSW010000201.1 GCA_026196615.1 Gammaproteobacteria bacterium
CGTAGCCCTGATTCAATTGATGCATCAGATGCTCCAGCAATCAAACGTATGTTACGTTTAGTTTAACTATTAAGGAGCAGAGATAAGATGGCAAGAGTAAAACGTGGTGTTCAGGCACATGCTAAACACAAGAAAATTATTAAGCTGGCGAAAGGTTATTCTGGACGTCGCAAAAATGTATTCCGTGCTGCAGTTCAAGCAGTAACTAAAGCAGGTCAATACCAATATCGTGATCGTCGTCAACGTAAGCGTCAATTCCGTCAATTATGGATTGCACGTATTAATGCGGGCGCTCGTGAGAATGGTTTGAGCTACAGCCGTATGATTAATGGTTTGAAAAAAGCAAATATCGAAATCGATCGTAAAGTTCTTTCTGATATGGCTATTGCTGATAAAGGTGCATTTGCCGCAATTGCTGAACAAGCAAAAGCTGCACTTTCTGCATAACCTGCTTTAGAGTTGTAAGACTCTTAATAGTAACTCTTACTTATTAAAGTAGTTACAAGAAGTCGTTACAATAAGAGAGGGGAAAGGCGAAAGTCTTTCCCCTTTTTTTGTAGTAAAGAGTTATGCAAGGATTTTAGCGAAGAGCGGTATAAGAGTTGTATCACATCTGAGTTAAGAATTAGTATTTATTAAAATTTATAGAGGTCACATGGTGGAAAACCTGGACAAATTGGTTGAAGAAGCACGAAACGCTATTGAAGCTGCTGATAAAATTGATGCACTGGAACAAATTCGTGTTCAATATTTGGGTAAAAAAGGTGAAATAACCGCCCTGATGAAAAGCTTAGGTAAGTTGTCAGCTGAAGAGCGTCCTAAAGCAGGCCAGGTGATCAACAAAGCGAAGCAGTCTGTTCAAACTCTTATTTCTGACAAAAAAATAGCATTGCAGGAATCTGCATTGGCTGAACAACTGAATTCAGAAACAATTGATGTGACTCTGCCAGGACGTGGTGAGCGGATTGGAGGCTTACACCCAATCAGCCGTACTTTGCACCGTATTGAATCATTGTTTGCAGAAATGGGGTTTGAAGTTAAAACAGGCCCGGAAATTGAAGATGACTATCATAATTTTGAAGCTCTCAATATTCCAGAATCACATCCTGCACGTGCCATGCATGATACTTTTTACTTTGATCCACATACCGTGTTAAGAACTCATACATCACCAGTTCAAATCCGTACGATGGAAAATCAGAAGCCCCCTTTGCGTGTGATTGCACCTGGTCGAGTGTATCGTTGCGATTCAGATGTAACTCATACTCCTATGTTTCATCAGGTTGAAGGACTTATGGTGGATGAAGAAGTTAGCTTTACTGATTTAAAAGGTATTTTAGATGACTTTTTAAAACAGTTTTTTGAGAAAGACCTTAAAGTACGTTTCAGACCGTCTTATTTTCCATTTACTGAACCCTCAGCAGAAGCAGATATTGAATGTGTCATGTGTGGTGGCGATGGTTGCCGTGTTTGTAGCCATACGGGGTGGTTAGAAGTTTTAGGTTGTGGAATGGTTCATCCTGAAGTTTTTAGACATTCTGGTATTGATAGTGAAAAATATCGAGGTTTTGCTTTTGGCATGGGTGTTGAACGCTTGAGCATGTTGCGCTATGGGGTAAATGACCTACGTCTTTTCTTTGAAAATGACCTGCGATTTTTACGTCAATTTGCCTAGAGGTGTTGTCACATCTCTCCTAAGAAGCATTTTCAATTTTTTTAGTAAAAAAATATACAGTACAAGAAGTTCAGGAATAATATATGAAATTTAGTGAACAATGGTTAAGAGAATGGGTCAACCCAGATTTAAGTACAAGCGTATTGGGGCATCAGCTCACTATGGCTGGTCTGGAAGTTGATGCTATTGAACCCGTTGCTCCTGCCCATAGTGGGGTTGTTATCGGTAAAATTTTAAACGCTGAAAAACACCCAGATGCTGATAAGCTCCAGGTTTGTCAGGTGGATGTTGGAACGTTGTCAGAAGAGCCTTTGCAAATTGTTTGTGGTGCGAAAAATGCACGTAAAGACCTGATTGTTGCCTGTGCAATGGTTAAAGCTGTATTACCTGGGAATTTCAAAATTAAGAAATCCAAACTTCGTGGCGTGGTTTCTATGGGAATGCTATGTTCTGAAAAAGAAATTGGTCTGGCTGAAAATGCAGAAGGTATTATGGAATTACCTATTGACGCACCAATTGGGACAACTCTTAATGATTATTTAAAACTGGATGATGTCACGATCGAATTGGGCGTGACACCGAATCGTGGTGACTGTTTTTCAATTGCCGGAGTAGCACGTGAAACTGGTGTGATGACTCGTAATACGGTAACTCCTGTTGATATTAAAGAGCAGCCTGTCACCATTGATGACATAGTGAATATTAACATTGAAGCAGAAGAAGCTTGTCCTCGTTATGCTGGTCGTATTATTAAAAATGTTAATATTAAAGCCGAAACACCTATGTGGATGCAGGAGAAACTACGTCGTTGCGGGAACCGTTCTATTAGTCCGCTAGTGGATATTACTAATTTCGTCATGATTGAATTAGGTCAACCCATGCATGCTTTTGATCTGGATAAAATTCAGGGAGGCATTAATGTTCGTATGGCATCTCAGGATGAAAAAATAACATTACTGGATGGTCAAGAAATAACTTTAAATGCCGATAACCTGGTTATTGCAGATGATAGTCAGGCTCTGGCATTAGCAGGCATTATGGGTGGGGAAAGTTCCTCTGTCACTGATGATACGCAAAACATTTTATTAGAAAGCGCCTTTTTTAATCCCGAAAGAATTATCGGCAAGGCAAGAACCCATGGTTTGCATACAGATTCATCTCATCGTTTTGAACGAGGTGTCTCTCCTGCACTTCAGGTACAGGCAATTGAACGGGCTACTGAACTTATTCTTGAGATAGCAGGTGGTGAAGTAGGGCCTATTGCTGAGAAGTCTTGTGATGAATATATACCCCAGGCTAAGTCGGTTTTTCTGAAAAAGGATAAAATAACAAAGGTGCTTGGTGTTGAAATAGATGATGAAACTGTGAAGGATGTCCTAAACCGTTTAGAAATGAACGTGGTAGACTGTGAAGATGGATGGCAAGTAACAGCCCCTGCTTTTCGGTTTGATATAGAATATGATGTTGATTTAGTCGAAGAAATAGGGCGAATTTACGGTTATGACAATCTGCCTTTTACTTTGCCTCATGGTTCAATCGAAATGTCGGCTTGTCCTGAAGATACAATCGGTGAGTTAAAAGTAAAAGAACTCATGGTGAATTTAGGCTATCAGGAAGCAATTTGTTACAGCTTTGTTGAACCTAAAGCACAGAATTTGATCACTCCTGATAACCCTGGTATTAGATTAACCAATCCAATATCTGAAGATTTATCAGTGATGAGAACCAGTTTATGGACAGGATTAATTGGTGCACTGGTTTATAATCAGAATCGACAGCAAAATCGTATTCGATTATTTGAAGTGGGCTCACGATTTGTTCCAGGAGGTTCTGATGAGACTCATAAAAATCAGGATATGGTCCAGGGTAAGAGTGACTTATTACAGGAAGTGATGATTGCTGGTATTATCAATGGCAGTGCATTCCCTGAACAATGGGGTGAAAAAACACGAGCCGTTGACTTTTATGATTTAAAAGCTGATGTGGAAGCTCTTTTGAGCCTGGGTGGTGATTTATCAAGTTATCATTTTGCTGCAGAGCAAAATCCGGCTCTACATCCAGGACAATCGGCTAGAATTTATAAAGATAATCATCCAGTTGGTTGGATGGGAACATTACACCCCAGTATTGCTAAAGCAATGGATGTAAAGAGCACTAGTATACTTTTTGAGCTGGAATTTGCTGCAATTTCGGCTGCAAAAGTACCAGATTTCAAAATATTATCGAAATTTCCTGCAATTCGTCGAGATATTGCTATTATTGTAGATGACGAAACAAAATCATCTGCTATAATTAACAGTATTCGTCAAATTGCTGAAAAAACACTGGCTCAATCTTCTGATGAAGGAAGTAGTAGCGTGAGTGTTGAGTTATTTGATGTATATATTGGGGATGGTGTTGAAGTGGGTGAAAAGAGCCTGGCTGTTAGTTTGAGCTTACAAGAGCAATCTCGTACATTGAAAGATGACGAAATTGATACGCTTATTCAGGCAGTTCTGAGTGATTTAGAACAACAACACGGAGCTAAACTTAGAGATTAACTGAATTTAGTCATTCATTCCAAAAAAAGAGATAAAATAAGAGACAAAAGATGGCGCTAACAAAAGCCGATATGGCAGAAAGATTATTTGATGAATTAGGTCTTAATAAACGCGAAGCAAAAGAATTTGTGGAAGCTTTTTATGAAGAATTAAGAATTGCTCTTGAAACAGGTGGTCAGATAAAATTATCTGGTTTTGGAAATTTTGATATCAGGGATAAAAGCGAGCGCCCTGGTCGTAATCCAAAAACTGGGGAAGAGATTCCAATCTCTGCCCGCAGAGTAGTAACATTTAAACCTGGACAAAAACTAAAGGCTCGGGTAGAAGCATATGCTGGAAGCGTCGAATAATAATGAACTCCCCGTTATACCGGGAAAACGTTATTTTACAATTGGAGAGGTCAGCGACCTATGTGATGTAAAACCTCACGTACTTCGCTATTGGGAACAAGAATTTCCTAAGTTAAAACCTGTCAAACGCCGTGGTAATAGACGATATTATCAACGTCAGGATGTTATTATGATCCGTCAGATACGTAGCTTGTTATATGAACATGGCTATACCATTGGCGGTGCTCGTCAGAAATTGGAAGGCGATGAATCCAAAGAAGATGTGACACGCAGTCACCAAATCATTTCTCAACTGAGAACTGAATTGGAAGAAGTTTTGGACATCTTAAAAACATAGAATCTAAATAATAGAAGTCTAATAACAAAGCTTAAAAGTAAAAAAACCGACTGAATGTCGGTTTTTTTTATGCTCAGAGGTTTTGTTGGTAAGCTCTATATTGAGAAACGACAAATGATTACCAAAGAAGATCTCGAACAACTATTTAAAAAAATGCGTAAAGCGGGTTGGAATATGGATCAAGAACTAGCCTGGGGGTATTTTTTTAAACATGGAAGTATTGAACCCCTGGAAGAAATTGCCAGTGAATTGGAAAAACAGGGGTATGAAGTGGTGGATATTAATCTATCTTATCCAGATAAATTATATTGGCTGCAATTAGAAAAAATAGAGCAACATAGTGTCGAGTCGCTGGACTTGAGAAACCAGAGCTTTTATCAATTAGCGCAACAGAAAAACATCCTTAAATATGATGGAATGGATGTTTCTCCTGTTGATTTGAGCTTTTAATTAGTTACAGCCACAACCGTTTTCATCACCTGAATCGCCTTTTCCGCCGCCACAACAGCCACCGCCGTCATGATGATGGTGTTGATGCTGATTCTCAGCTGCAATGCCCATGGTTAATTCATCTTCACTAGGATCTCGTATATCTTCAATGGTGACTGAGAAGTTGATGTTCTGGCCTGCCATCGGGTGGTTGTGATCCATAACAACGGTATCATCATGAATTTCTTTCACAACGACCATCACAGGTTCGCCATTATCACCCTGGCCTTGCAATACCAGACCTTCGTGTAAATCAAGGTGAGCAAGATGTTCTTTTGGTACGGTCTGAATAGCTTCTGGATCATGAGCACCATAAGCTTCTGCTGCAGGAATTTCTAAATCAGAAGAGTCACCGATATTCATTTCAGCGATACGGGTTTCTAAGCCAGGCATCATTTGTCCGCGGCCATACATGAAAAATAGAGGCTCTGAATCTTCCATATTGTTATCAATGATTTCGTTCTCAATTGAAGCACTGTATTTGATTGCAATAATCTGATCTTGTTCTATTGCCATGGGAGTTCACTACCTTTAATATTAAAAGTCTTTTATAAACTATTTTTTTAGATGGTGCAATTATTGTTTAAAATTTCCTGTTCCAGGAATGAAACTAAAAATGTTCGGGAAGTTTTTTCTGGATATAGATGATTTTTTTATCAATTGAAATGTATTCACCCAAAACGAGCTCTTTTAGTATTCTGGCGACCATTTCTCGAGAAGAACCGATTCGTTTCGCAATATCTTGCTGGGTGAGTTTGTTTTTAGTTTTTTGAATTCCACTGACTATAATTGATTCATTCATTAATAGTTGACGTAGTCTGCCATAGACATCTTGTAAGGCCAACATTTTTACATTTCCAGTGACTTGTCTTACCAGATTGACAAGATTATCAACAAGAATCGGATAAATTGCTGGGTAGTTTTTCAAAATGTTTTTGAAATCCTGACGTTTAATGTATAAATAAGAACATTTTTCAATAGTTGTTACAGAGGCAATGCGTTTTTCTTCACTGAGTAAAGCTAATTCACCGAAATAATCACCAGCCCCTAGAGTATTAAGAAAAAATTCTTTACCATCATTGCTACTGAGAAAAATTTGAACTTGACCTGAAAGTAAAAAATAACAAGTATCAGTGATATCATTTTCATGAATTAATCGAGTTTTTGCTGGTACCGTTTCTTCAACGGCTATTTTTGAAATAGCCTCTAACTCTGTTAAAGGAAGACCAGAAAAAATGGAAATACGAGATAAATCGTGCATGTTATTGTTTTCAAAATAGTAATTTTATAATATCAACTGAGTATAACGCACTTTATTAATTTTGTTGAAAATTAGAGATGCCATTTTTTATAGGGATTAAAAAGCTCTCAATTGAATTATTCGTAGTTTAACTTTATGGATATAAAATTGTAAGCTTTATCAATTAGTAATATAAAATTATAAAAAGTTACTATATTATAAAGGCTTATGTGAAAGTGTAATAAAATAAATATGAATAAGTGTTACTTGATAAATTACCTTAGATTCAGATTTTTTTATACTACCATTGAAGGGGAATTTAAATAAAACGAATGAGTATTGATAACAATGAGTCATAAACAGGAAGAGAAAAAAGCATCTGAGGGCAAGACAGAAGTTTTCAGTCTGTCTTATCCTGAAATTCCTGATCTGGAAGTATTTAGTGTGCTTGGGAAAGGAGGCAGTGGGACGGTTTATAAAGGGCAACAGCCTTTTTTAAAACGTGATGTTGCGATCAAAGTTTTAAATGTAACTCATGGTGCCATCAATGAAGAGTTTGTTGAACGTTTTCATCGAGAGGCTCAAATTCTTGCTGATTTAATTCATCCCAACATTGTTTCATGCTTTCAAGCAGGTATGACAACGGAAGCTTCTAATTATCCAATTTCACCTTATATCGTAATGGAGTTTGTTGAGGGGCCTTCTTTACAAGATTGGATAAAAAAAGTAGGGGTTGTTGATCAGATTACAGCTTTATCTATTATTGAAAAAGTTGCCAGTGCACTTGATTATGCTTTTAGAAAGTCAATTATTCATCGAGATATAAAAGCAGAAAATATTTTACTTAAGCCTTTAAATACTAATAATAGTTTAGATTCAGAATTTGATTTTGTTCCTAAACTGGCTGACTTAGGAATTGCTCGTTCAACCCAAAAGGATAAAAAAAGTAACTTAACCGTTGTTGGTACGATGATTGGGACGCCGAGTGCAATGGCTCCAGAACAATTTAATGATCCAGATAATGTTGATTTTAAAGCTGATATATATGGTTTAGGTTGTGTCCTGTTCCATATGGTGACAGGAACCAAACCTTATGAAGGATATAATTTGACTGAAATGGTTATCAGTAAAAATTCTTCAGAAGTACTGAATCCAAAAGAGATTAATTCTAAATTAAATAAAAAAATAGTGAATTTAATCTTGTCCTTAATGGCTGTTGATAAAAATGATCGTCCGTCTTCATATGAAAATTTGATGCAACAATGTCAAACAGTCCGTTTAGCTTTAAATAAAAAAAATAATATAAAAATTCATTCATCTGAGAAAAAAATTCTTAAGTGGGGGATTATGATATCTGTTTTTAGTTTATTAATTGCTGCATTAGTTTATTCATTAGGACCTAAATTAACAGTGTCTGATAGTATCATTTCTGTTCCACTCCCAAACACAGTTACAGCTCCTATTGTTAAGGAAGCAATAAGCCAAC
>JAPHSW010000230.1 GCA_026196615.1 Gammaproteobacteria bacterium
ATTTCGCTTGGTAGGTCAGCACGTTCAGGAATAGATTTGAAAGTACCTTCCATTGCTTTTTCGTCAACAGAAATCCACTCATCTGATTCACGCTGTTTACGTAATTCCAGAGCGTCTTTAACACGCTGTTGTTTCTTTGCTTTCTCACGAATAGAGACAACATCACCTGGGTTACAAGTGAATGATGCAACATTTACAGTCTGACCATTGACAAAAATTGCCTTGTGTCCGACTAATTGTCTTGCTTCTGCGCGTGTAGAGCCAAAGCCCATACGATAAACAACATTATCTAAACGTTGTTCTAAAAGTTTTAGAAGATTTTCACCAGTAGCGCCTTTTTGGCCTGATGCCTTCTTATAGTAATTTCTGAACTGCTTTTCTAAAACACCATAAATTCGTTTAACTTTTTGTTTTTCACGTAACTGTAAACCAAATTCACTTAAACGTCCACGGCCAGCACCATGTACACCTGGTGGTTGTTCCATATTACATTTTGAGTCAAGTGCACGTAGACCGCTTTTCAGGCCTAAGTCAGTTTTTTCACGACGTGATAATTTACAAGTTGGTCCGATATATCTAGCCATTATTTATTTCCTTCCTGCCCTTATACACGACGTTTCTTAGATGGACGACAACCATTATGTGGAATCGGTGTCACATCTGTAATACTGTTTATTTTATACCCCAGGGCATTGAACGCACGAACTGCAGATTCACGACCAGGACCAGGACCTTTAACATTCACGTCAAGATTTTTCATACCCATTTCAAGGGTGACTTTTCCAGCTCTTTCAGCAGCAACCTGTGCAGCGAAAGGTGTACTTTTTCTTGAACCACGGAAACCAGATCCACCAGCAGTTGCCCATGAAAGAGCATTACCCTGACGGTCTGTAATTGTGATAATTGTGTTATTGAATGATGCATGTATGTGTGCAATTCCATCAACAACTGTACGTTTTACTTTTTTACGTGAACGACTTGAACTTGGTTTAGCCATAGTTGTACCTACATTTTCTCAAATATACATTTGAGACATAATAAATGAATCTTATAAGAGCGTGTAATTATTACTAAAAAAATTTAATAAGGCAGCTCTAATAACAAACAGTTCGTTTAAATTCGCAAATAATTTGCTAACTGATTTACAGATTGGTTCAGAAACGCTTACTTACGTATTGGCTTTCTTGGGCCTTTACGAGTTCTAGCATTCGTCTTAGTACGCTGACCACGAAGAGGTAAACTTCTACGGTGTCTGATACCACGGTAACAACCCATGTCCATAAGGCGTTTGATATTCATTGACGTTTCACGTCTCAAATCACCTTCAACACTGAATTCACCAATCAGAGCACGAACAGTATCAAGCTGTTCCTCTGATAATGCTTCAACCTTAGTATCACCAGCTATGCCGGCCTTTTCTAAGATTTGAGCTGAACGAGTTCTTCCAATTCCATAAATCGATGTTAACGCAATAACTGCATGTTTTCTATCTGGAACATTTACACCAGCAATACGAGCCATAAAGGCACTCCCATCAATCAATAGTAATACAAAGAGCGCGTAATTATACGCGCTCAAAATTAATCTGTCAATCACATATTTTCTAAAAAGAAGAAAGGTTGAACAGAGTTTCTAAAACAATTAATCACTATAAAGCAATTAATTGAAATTTAAATTAAAGCAGATAACGACTGAGTAAATTAACCCTGACGCTGTTTGTGGCGGCCATCTGAACAGATAACACGTACAATACCTTTACGCTTAATAATCTTGCAGTTTCTGCAAATTTTCTTTACTGAAGCACGGACTTTCATGATACACCTCTAAAAATAATAATCATTAATAATTGATTAGTGTCTTAATTTGATAAAGTTACTTTTTTGTACTTTTCAGGTTAGCTTTTTTCATTAAACCTTCATATTGATGAGACATTATGTAGGTCTGAATTTGTGCCATAAAGTCCATAGTAACAACAACAATAATCAATAAAGAAGTACCACCAAAGTAGAATGGTACGTTCCAATTTAGAATTAAAAACTCAGGCAATAAACAAACGCCTGTAATATAAACAGCACCAATTAAAGTCAATCGACTCATAATGGCATCAATAAACCGAGAGGTATTTTCACCTGGGCGAATCCCAGGGATAAAAGCACCTGACTTCTTTAAATTATCTGCCGTTTCTCTTGGATTAAACATAATCGCAGTATAGAAAAAACAGAAGAAGAAAATACCTAATGCATAAAACAATACATACAAGGGCTGACCAGGAGAAATCGCATCAGCCATTGATTGCATCCATCCCATACCTTCAGAATTAGCAAAAAGTTTACCAATTGTAGCTGGGAATAAAATAATACTTGATGCAAAAATAGGTGGAATAACACCAGCCATGTTTACTTTTAAAGGTAAATGTGACGATTGTGCTGCATACATCTTTTTGCCTTGCTGACGTTTGGCATAATTAACCGTAATACGACGTTGTGCCCGTTCAACAAAAACAACAAATGCAGTCACTGCAATAATAATCATAATTAATAGTAAAAGAATACCAGATGAGATAGTTCCTTCACTCTGTAGAGAGAATGTCCCACCTAATGCGCTGGGTAACCCTGCAACAATACCTGCAAAAATAATCAATGAGATACCATTACCAATTCCACGTTCAGTGATTTGCTCGCCCAGCCACATAAGAAACATCGTTCCAGTGACTAGAGTTGCTACTGTTGAAATACGGAATATAAGGCCAGGATCAACCACAACATTGGTTGCACCAGCAGTCTGACTTTCTAATGTAATTGCAACACCCAAAGCCTGGAAAGTTGCTAAACAAACTGTTCCGATTCGAGTATATTGAGTAATTTTTCTCTTTCCTGCTTGTCCTTCCTTACTCAATTGTTCAAGTGTTGGAATAACTTTCGTCATTAACTGAATAATAATAGAAGCAGAAATATAGGGCATAATTCCTAAAGCAAAGACGGATAGTCTTTCCAGTGCACCACCTGAGAACATGTTAAACATGCCCAAGATAGAGTCACGTTGCTGATCAAATAGAGCAGCAAGTGCGTCTGGATTGATACCTGGAACTGGTATATAAGTTCCTATACGAAAAACTAACAATGCACCAAGAACAAAAAGGAGGCGGTTTTTTAACTCAGAGAGTTTACCGCCTCCTAATGAACTGGCCAATTGTGCTGCTGATGCTGCCACAAATCGTCCCTTTCTTTTACTTAAAAGAGTTTTAGAACTTGAGTAATTATCAAAAATTACTCAGCAAGAATATTTAAGACTTGCTTTGTTCTATGCTCAGTGAAAACTAATCTTCTATTTTGCCACCAGCAGCTTCAATTGCTGCACGTGCGCCTTTAGTTGCTTTTATTCCTTTCAGAGTAACAGCTTTAGTAATTTCACCTGAAGCAAAAACTTTAACGCGTTTGATGTTTTTGGTGATTAAGTTTGCTTTTTTAAGAGCATCCAGGTCAACAACACCATCAAAACGATTAAGTTCATGCAGACGAATTTCATCAGTGATAATACTTACACGCGATGAAAAACCAATTTTTGGTAAACGTTTTTGTAGTGGCATTTGACCACCTTCAAAACCAACCATAACTGTACCACCAGAACGAGACTTCTGACCTTTATGTCCACGTCCACAAGTCTTACCAGTACCTGAGCCAATACCACGACCGACACGTTTTCCAGCTTTATTAGACCCTTGCGCAGGCTTTAGTGAATTAAGATACATTATCTTATTCCTCAACTTTTAATAAATACGAAACTGTATTAATCATACCGCGGTTTTCCGGAGTATCGATTACTTCTACAGTATGGTTTATTCTTCTCAGACCAAGACCGGCAACACAGGCTTTATGTGCTTTCAGTCGACCATTAATACTCTTGGTTTGAGTCACTTTAATTGTCTTTGACATAATTCTCTACCTGTTTATTGACCGTTGATTTCTTCAACAGTTTTGCCACGTTTCGCCGCAATAAATTCTGGTGAACGCATACTTGACAAACCAGTAATAGTTGCACGAACTACATTGATTGGATTCTGTGTTCCAATACATTTAGCTAATACGTTACGGATACCAACTGCTTCAAATACTGCACGCATTGCACCGCCAGCAATAATACCAGTACCTTCAGAAGCAGGCTTCATATAAACACGAGCGGCACCTTCAACACCATAAAGACCATACTGCAAAGTACCGTCTTTTACAGGTACCTTAACCAGGTTACGACGAGCATTTTCCATCGCTTTTTGGATTGCTGCTGGAACTTCTTTCGCCTTACCGCGACCGAAGCCAACACGTCCATTACCATCACCAACAACTGTCAGAGCGGCGAAGCCAAATACACGACCACCTTTAACAACTTTAGCAACACGATTAACGTTGATCAGTTTTTCGATCAAATCGTCTGTTTGTTTTTCTTTTGCTTGGTTTTTTCCAGCCATGATATTACCCTTAAAATTCCAGACCATTTTCACGAGCTGCATCAGCTAGTGACTTGACACGACCGTGGTATTTAAAACCACTACGATCAAAAGCGACTTTTGTAATTCCAGCTTCTTTTGCTTTTTCAGCAATAGCTTTACCAACAGCAGTAGCGGCATCACAATTACCAGTATATTTTACTTCTGATTTGATAGCAGCTTGAGCTGTATTAACAGCCGCAATTACTTCTGAACCATTAGGGGCAATAACCTGGGCATATATATGTCTTGGTGTTTTATGAATAGTCAGACGGTTAACCGCTAACTCTTTAATCTTTGCACGCGCTCTACGAGAACGACGTATACGTTTTTCTTTCTTATCCATTACATCAGCCTCTTAGTACTACTTCTTCTTAGCTTCTTTACGAACGACATGCTCATCAGCATAACGAACACCTTTACCCTTATATGGCTCTGGTGGACGGTAAGCTCGAATATCAGCAGCAACTTGACCAACTTTCTGCTTATCGATACCTTTGATGATTATCTCAGTCTGACTAGGTGTCTCTGCAGTAACACCTTCAGGTAATTCATGTACAACTGGGTGTGAAAAACCAAGGCTTAGATCAACTTTATTACCTTGAGCTTTTGCTCTGTAACCAACACCAATCAATGTCAGTTTCTTTTCAAATCCAGTACTAACTCCTGTCATCATATTGCTAACAATAGATTTCATTGTGCCAGTAAGTGCTTCACCTGATTTGTTACTTGAATCAGTAGGCTTAAAAGTAGCCTCACCGTTTTCAATAACAAGCTCAACTGCAGGGTTTAAATTCATTTGCAGTTGACCCTTACTACCTTTGACTGAAATTTCTTGTCCGTTTAGGGACATTTCAACACCGGAAGGAATAGCCACCGGCTTTGTTACTCTAGACATATATTCACCTTAATGTGTCATAATTCTTGGTTTGATATTAAGAGGACTTAAAGTCTAGTTCTTATCTTTGTCTTTAAATTTCTGACAAAAAAAGTAACTCCAGTTTCCTCAGACATACTCCAAACTTTTTAAAAAAGTTTAGCTTATGCTACAAAACACAATACTTCGCCACCTTGCCCTATTTTTTTAGCTGCAGTATTTGTCATAATACCTTTTGAAGTAGAAACAATAGAAACACCTAAACCATCCCAAACTGTTGGAATTTCATTAGCTGATTTGTATTGTCTAAGACCTGGTCTGCTTGCTCTTTTTAGCAGTTCTATAACAGGTTTACCTTGAAAATATTTAAGGTCAATTGTTAGAACTGGTTTTTTGCTATCACTCACATTGTGTGAAAGAACAAAACCTTCTTCCTCCAATACTTTAGTAATAGCGACCTTCACTTTTGATGAAGGCATTGATACGTTTACTTTATTTGCAGCTAATGCATTTCTAATACGAGTTAGCATATCTGCAATTGGATCACTCATGCTCATAACTTTACTCCTGATTCCTATCTATAATCGCCGATTACCAACTGCCTTTACGTAAACCTGGTACATCACCATTCATTGTATGTTCACGAAGTTTGTTTCTAGACATACCAAACTTACGGAAAAAACCATGTGGACGACCGGTAATACGACAGCGATTACGAAGACGAACTGGAGAAGCATTTCTTGGAAGTGCATTAAACTTAGCACGAGCTTCTTGTTGTTCTTCATAAGATGCGCTTGGATCTGACATAGCAGCTTTCAATGCAGCTCTTTTAGCAGCATATTTTGCAACCATTTTTTCGCGTTTTAATTCGCGTTGAATCATTGATTGTTTTGCCATCTGATTATCCTTTAGCCTCTGCTTTCAATGGGAATTTAAAAGCTTTTAATAAGGCTTTTGCTTCATCATTGGTTTTTGCTGTTGTAGTAATAGTAATATCCATACCACGTAACTTATCGATTTTATCGTAATCAATTTCTGGGAAAATTATTTGTTCTTTAATACCCATACTATAGTTACCACGACCATCGAATGATTTTGGGTTTAAACCACGAAAATCACGAATACGAGGAATTGAAATACTGATCAAGCGTTCAAGAAATTCATACATTCTTTCTTTACGCAGAGTGACTTTACAGCCAATAGGATAATCATCACGAATTTTGAAACCCGCGATTGATTTTCTAGCTTTAGTAACAACAGGTTTTTGACCAGAAATCTTAGTCATATCACCCACTGCATGCTCAATAATTTTTTTGTCACCAATTGCTTCACCAAGACCCATATTAAGAGTAATTTTGGTGATTTTTGGAACTTCCATTACACTTTTGTAATTAAATTCCTTTTGTAGCTGAGCTACAACTGTGTCTCTATAAAACGTTTGTAAAGTTGCCATTTTGAACTTTTCCTAAATCTTTTAAAAAAAAGAGTTTATTAGCAAGGAGTTTTTAATAAGAATCTTTTCTCAAAATTAAGACTCGCATCCTAATTCTAGAGCAGACTAATAATATGTTATTGCTTACGCTATAACTTCACTATTAGACTTGTAAAAACGGACTTTTTTTCCATCTTCAAGAAACTTAATTCCAACTCGGTCAGCTTTACCTGTTGCAGCATTAAAAATCGCTACATTGGAAATATCCAGTGGCATTGCTTTATCAATAATACCGCCAGTTTCTCCAGCATTAGGGTTTGCTTTAACATGCTTCTTGGCGATATTAACATTAGGAATAATTACCCTGTTATCACCAACAAACGTGTCAATTTGACCGCGCTTACCTTTATCTTTTCCGGCGATAACAATTACTTCATCACCTGTTCTTAACTTACGCATCACTTTCTCTCTTACGTCTTTTTAGTAATGATCACTCCCAAATTAATTCGCGTTTAAAATCTTGAATTAATCAGGTGATATCAATACTAAAGTGCATCTAAAAAAATCTATTTGTTCATCTCATAATAACTAGAATTATTATCTAGTCAGCAGAAGTAAACAATTAAAGTACTTCAGGTGCTAATGAAATGATTTTCATGAACTTTTCATTACGAAGTTCACGGGTAACTGGACCAAAGATCCGTGTACCAATAGGCTGATGTGAAGCATTTAATAAAACTGCTGCATTACCATCAAAACGAATCAAAGAACCATCTGGACGACGAACACCTTTAGTTGTACGAACGACAACTGCATTGTATACGTCACCTTTTTTCACTTTACCGCGAGGTATAGCTTCTTTGATGCTACATTTGATGATATCACCCACACGAGCATATCTTCTATGAGAACCACCAAGAACCTTAATACACTGGATTCTTCGTGCTCCACTATTGTCGGCAACATCAAGTACCGTTTGCATCTGAATCATTGTTAATCTCCAAACAATGCTAATTCGGCGCTTTACTTAAATGTACATAGTACAAATAAAAGTTAAGCCGAGCCAAGAAAGCCAAACATTATAGCATGGCTTCTTTCAACATGTACAGTTGAATCTTGTTTCGGATTATTTTAAAGCGCTTACTGGCTGACTTGTTAATTCACATCCTCTCAGATGCGATAACTTTAGCGGAACAAAAATTGTCCAGCTAACTCAGAATCTAATTAACTATATTATCTGAGTTAGCTGGACAATGTTTTGTTCGACTTAAGGCTTTAGCCTGCTTTATTGATGACTTCGACTAATGTCCATGACTTAGTCTTAGACATTGGTCGACATTCAGTAATGCTTACTGTATCACCAATGCCACAGTCATTGTTTTCATCATGAACATGAAGTTTAGTTGAGCGCTTTATGTATTTACCATATAGCGGATGCTTAACTTTTCGTTCAATCATTACGGTTGCAGTTTTATCCATTTTATCGCTAAGGACAACTCCACTTACCGTTCTTTGTTTATTTTCTTCACTCACAATAGACACCTGTTACTTTGAACTTAGAACGGTTTTTACGCGTGCAATATTACGTCTAACTAATTTGAAAAGATGAGGTTTGACCTGTTGGCCACTGCCTTGTCCCATTCTTAAGTTAAACTGCTCTTTACGTAATTCATGCAGAGTTTCCGTTAGCTCTTCTGGAGACTTCGCTTGCAAATCACTTGCTTTTAATTTGTTTTCACTGCTCATTTACATCACCGTACGCTTAACAAATGTTGTAGCACAAGGTAGTTTCGCAGCTGCTAATGCAAATGCTTCACGTGCCAACTCTTCAGAGACACCTTCCATTTCGTAAAGCATTGAGCCTGGCTGGATTTGAGCAACCCAATATTCCACACTACCTTTACCTTTACCCTGTCTAACTTCTAATGGTTTCTTTGAAATCGGCTTGTCTGGGAAGACGCGAATCCAAATTTTACCACCACGTTTAATATGACGAGTCATTGCACGACGTGCGGCTTCAATCTGACGTGCAGTCAAACGACCGCGAGACGTAGATTTTAGACCGTATTCGCCAAAACTCACTTTATTTCCTGTGGCAGCAAGTCCGCGATTACGGCCCTTGAACTGCTTTCGGAATTTTGTTCTTTTTGGTTGAAGCATTGTCTAACCCTTCTAGTTTGTTCCTTCCTGTGAGCCCTTATATGAATATATTCTATATAAGGGTTACTGGTTTATTTTGAATCAGCTACTTTTCTGGAAAGCAACTTGTCTTTCATCAATGATTCAGTATCCAGTATCTCACCTTTGAATATCCACACTTTAACGCCAATAATGCCGTAAGTGGTATTCGCTTCTGCAGTGCCATAATCGATGTCAGCACGGAATGTATGTAAAGGCACACGACCTTCTCTATACCATTCTGCACGTGCAATTTCAGCACCATTCAAACGACCAGAAACGTTAATTTTGATCCCTTGAGCGCCTAAACGCATTGCATTTGTGACCGAACGTTTCATCGCACGACGGAACATGATACGACGCTCTAATTGTTGCGCAACACTTTGTGCAACTAGAACAGCATCAACTTCAGGCTTACGAATTTCTTCAATATTGATATGAACTGGAATACCCATCATTTCTGCAACGACGGCTTTTAGTTTTTCAATATCTTCACCTTTCTTACCAATCACAATACCTGGACGGGCTGTGTGAATGGTGATTCTGGCATTGTGTGCTGGACGATCAATCTGAATGCGACTTACTGAAGCATGAGCTAGTTTCTTTTCAAGAAACGAACGTACTTCAATATCCTTATTCAGAAAATCAGCATAGTCTTTAGAGTTGGCATACCATTTAGATGTCCAATCCTTAATAATTCCCAGGCGAATGCCAATTGGGTGTACTTTCTGTCCCATTATTCTGCTCCGCTATTATCTATCGCTAACTTTCACAACTACGTGACTGGTGCGTTTTAAAATTCTATTGCCACGACCTTTTGCACGAGGCTGCATACGTTTGTATGTAGGCCCTTCATCGACAAATATTGTTGAGACTTTTAGTTCATCAATATCTGCACCTTCGTTGTGCTCTGCGTTTGCAATAGCTGATTCAAGCACCTTCTTGATAATAACTGCAGCTTTTTTAGGACTGTATGCTAATAGATCGAGTGCTGCTTCTACTGGTTTGTTGCGTATTTGATCAGCTACAAGGCGCATCTTTTGAGCAGAAATCATAGCATTTCTTAATTTTGCTGAAACTTCCATAATGCTTACCTTACCTTCTTATCTGCAACGTGGCCTCTATAGGTTCTGGTAGGAACCATTTCACCTAATTTGTGACCGACCATATTTTCATTAATTAATACAGGTACGTGCTGGCGACCATTGTGCACTGCGATGGTTAAACCAACCATCTCAGGCATAACCATTGAGCGACGAGACCAGGTTTTAACTGGCTTACGATCATTAGTTTCAACTGCCTTATGTACCTTTTTCATTAAGTGACCATCAATAAATGGTCCTTTTTTAATTGAACGTGGCACTATTAATACTCCTTAATAACGATTATTTTTTGTTACGACGACGTACAATAAACTTATCAGTACGTTTATTACTACGTGTCTTATAACCCTTAGTCGGAGTACCCCATGGAGAAACCGGATGACGGCCTCCTGATGTACGCCCTTCACCACCACCATGAGGGTGATCAACGGGGTTCATAGCAACACCACGAACTGTTGGACGAATACCTCTCCAACGTGTCGCGCCAGCTTTACCTAGCTTACGTAGACTATGTTCAGAGTTACTGACTTCACCAATCGTTGCTTTACAATCAACGTGAATCTTACGCATTTCTCCTGAACGTAAACGAACAGAGACATAAGAGCCTTCACGAGCGACCAATTGAGCTGAAGTACCTGCACTACGTGCAATTTGTGCACCTTTGCCTGGCTTCATTTCAATACAATGAATGGTTGAACCAACCGGAATATCACGCAATTGCATGGCATTTCCAGGTTTGATATCAGACTCAGCACCAGAATGTATCGGCGAACCTGCTGATACACCTTTAGGTGCAATAATATAACGACGTTCACCATCAGCATATAATACTAATGCTAAATGAGCCGTTCTATTTGGATCATATTCCAGACGTTCTACTTTTCCTGGGATACCATCTTTGTTTCTTTTAAAATCAACAACACGATAATGTTGTTTGTGACCACCACCAATATGGCGCGTAGTAATACGACCATTATTGTTACGACCACCTGATTTTGACTTCTTAGCGAGCAGCGGTGCATGACCTGAGCCTTTATGTAGACCTTCGGTTTGAATGCGAACTACAAAACGACGCCCTGCTGAAGTTGGTTTGCTTTTTATTACAGCCATTTTAAAATTACCTCAACTTTAGCCCGGCTACTCGCCCGACATCATTTCAATGGTTGAACCTTCTGCCAAGGTAACATACGCTTTTTTCCAGTCTTTACGACGACCAAGTTTTTGGCCAAAACGTTTTACTTTACCTTTTGCGACACTTGTTTGTACTTTTGATACTTTCACATCAAAAACACTTTCAACCGCTTTCTTTATTTCTGGTTTTTTTGCATCAATTGCAACTTTGAAAACATATTGGTTATTGTTTTCAGCATTTAAAGCACTCTTTTCAGAGATATGCGGTGCAACTAATACGTTGAAGATACGTTCCTGATTCATTTGAGCATCTCCTCAACTTTCTTAACAGCATCTGCTGTCATGATGACTTTTTCGTAACGAACCAGACTTACAGGGTTGATATGTTGAGCATCAGTATATTCGATGTTAATCAAATTTCTTGATGACAAATAAACATTTTGATCAAAATCCTGAGTCACAATGAGTGCATTCTCGCAACCAAGTGCTTTTAGTTGATCTGCAAGTTCTTTTGTTTTGGGGCCTTCCATTTTAAGGTCAGCTAAAACAACCAAACGATCATTACGAATTAATTCTGAAACAATTGATGTCATTGCGCTGCGGTACATCTTACGATTCACTTTTTGTGAAAAGTCACGATTACTTGCTGCGAATGTTGTACCACCGCTGCGCCAGATTGGGCTGCGAATAGTACCAGAACGAGCACGACCCGTTCCTTTTTGGCGCCATGGTTTAGCACCACCACCACTTACTGCAGAGCGATTTTTTTGAGCTTTGGTTCCAGAGCGTGCACCAGCCATATAAGCGGTGACAACCTGATGAATCAGTGCTTCATTGAAATCTTTATTGAATGTTTCTTCAGATACTTCTACCGTCTTTTTTGAGGCATTACCTGAAGCTGTTGTTAAATTCAGTTCCATTTAAATATCCTCTTAAACTTTAACAGCAGGTTTAATGATGACATCAGAATTCTTAGAACCAGGTACACCACCTCGAACTAAGATCAGATTTTTGTCAACATCAACGCGAACGACTTCAACATTCTGGACAGTGCTTCTTACTGCACCCATATGACCAGACATTTTCTTGCCTTTAAATACGCGTCCTGGAGTCTGGTTCTGACCAATTGAACCATTTGAACGGTGAGAAA
>JAPHSW010000135.1 GCA_026196615.1 Gammaproteobacteria bacterium
CAACATTTTAATGAGTGGTTTAATTTAGAATCAGATGACATAGAAGAGTTCATGGAGCATGTTAATAAAGACTTAATAGGACACTTAGAATATTTAGAATCACTATTATTAAGCAACAATATTCGATTCGAGAGGCTGAAATGGCAAGATTAAATGATAAAGAGAGAGAAAGAATAATAGCAGACTGGAAGGTTGGAGTATCTCAAAATCAATTAGCAAAAAATTATAATGTAAGTCCTGCAACAATCAATAAATTATGTAAAGACGTTCCTCAAGAAAACATAGAAATAGTAAATAGTAAAGTATCGACAATTAGGGCATTGCAAGAAAAAAGTGAATGCGAAGTGAATAGTATAGAGAGAGAAGTGAATGATAGGCTAAGAAGAGAGCAGTTAGTTTATGGTGTTCAAGAAAAAGCTATACAGAAAGCGGGAGTGTTATTAGATGAAGTATCAGAGCCTCAAGACTTAAAACACTTAGTTGATGCAGTTGACAAAGCGTCAATAACTTTAGGTGTATCACAAAGACACTCAAACCAAAACATAAATGTAAACACTCAAAATAATTTAGCAGTCCAAGCCATTACGAGAAAAATAGTTGATTAACCTTGATGAAAGCGGAAACCTAACAATAGAAACACAAAGGCATTTATTGCCAATGCTCGAACCTAAACGCTACAAAGGCTTAAAAGGCGGCAGAGGAAGCGGAAAATCACACTTCTTTGCAGAGGATGTAGTAGAGAGAATGATTCTTGATCCTAATCATAATGTTGTATGTATCCGTGAGATTCAAAAGTCGCTTAAATTCTCTGCTAAAAAACTTGTTGAAGACAAAATAAGAGAGTTTGGAGCTTCAAGCCTATTTGATATCACACTAACAGAGATAAGACGAGTTGGTGGCACGGGTGTAATGATATTTCAAGGTATGCAAGACCATACAGCAGATAGTATTAAATCATTAGAGGGTTTTAATACCGCGTGGGTAGAAGAAGCACAAAGTATATCAGCACGCTCTATTGAGTTACTTCTGCCTACAATCAGAGCCGAGAATTCAGAGATACTTTTTAGTTGGAATCCTACAAATGAAACAGACCCTATCGAAAAATTATTTAAAGAAGAGAGCGACAGCTCAATATGTATACATATCAACTACACTCAAAACAGATTACTTCCTGATACACTAAGAGATGAAGCGGAACGACATTTAAGAACATCTCCAGAAACTTTTAACCATGTATGGCTAGGCGACTACAAAAAGCAATCAGACGCGCTTATCTTTAAAAACAAGTATAGAGTCGCAGAGCTTGATACGACGGGATGGGAACGTAAATACTTCGGGATGGACTTTGGTTTTAGTCAAGACCCTAATGCAGCCGTTAGAGTATGGGTAGAGGGTACGATATTATACATAGACCGTGAGCAGTACGGCATAGAAACTGAAATAAACGAATTACACTACTTAATTGATAAACTAGACGCACAAATAAAACAATCTGTACTAAGATGTGATAGTGCTAGACCTGAGACAATTAGTTATTTAAGAAATCACGGCTACCATAACGCAACACCTGTTAAAAAGTGGGCTGGTTCAGTTGAGGACGGTATTGCATTTATGCGCTCGTTTGACATAGTAATACACCCAGACTGCAAAAAAATAATAGATGAGTTTTCGAGATATTCATATAAAATAGATAAGATGAGCGGGGATATAACCTCAATCATAATTGACGCCCATAATCACGGGATAGACGCCATTCGCTATGCCCTAGGCGGGTTGATTACGAATAAAGGGTTTTTTGTTGTTAGCGGTTAGGGTAAAATACGAAATAAATACAATGGGGCTAATATGTTTAAAAAGATAATCTCAAAGTTTTTACCTACCAAAGAGGTTAAAAGCTATGTACCGGTACAAACACAATCCTTTCACGGGTGGCTTACTAATATAGGTCGCAGCGATGTAGCCAAGAGTGTTGCAGGTGTTTATTATTTAAAGTGTTCACCAGTTAATGCAGGAATAGGCGAAATATCAGACAGGCTAAAGAATATAAACCCTGTGTTCTTAGATAAAGAAAACGAAACCATCGAAAATGAATTAACGAGATTTTTAAATAAGCCAAACAGTAAAGACGATTTTAACTCAATTTTAAACAAGCTTAACATTAACTACAAGATAACTGGCGAAATGTATATTATGAAAGTTGGTATTACTAGGTTAATGGAGTTGCATGTCCTGCCGAGCGTTAAAATGCAAGTAAGCCAAATGAATACTGAAGAACCTATTTCATTCACATACACAAACGGAAGTACAAATATAACTTTTAAACTATCTGAAGATGGTAGATATTATGACAATACGGGAACGCGTGAGCTTTGCTACTATCACGAATACAATCCAATTAACAATATCGCAGGATTATCCCCGTTATCATCAATCGCTTTAGAAATAGAGCAGTATATGAGTGCAGGAACTCATAACCTAGCATTACTTACTAATTCTATTAAACCGTCGGTAGTATTGTCCTCAAAATCTGATTTTATGCCAAATCCTGAACAAATGGAGCAATTTAAAGACCTGCTAAATGAGTTTTATAGAGGTAGTGGCAACGCTGGTAACTATCTCGTAACCGGTAACTTCGATGTTACTTCAATGGCTCAAAAAGCAGATATGGACTATAAGGACCTTACCTCAACTGTAAAAAATGCGATATTTCAAAAGCTAGGAGTACCTATAACCATAGCGGATAATAGTGCAGCGACTTTTAACAATAGACAAACAGACCAACTAGCTTTTTATGATGATACTGTAATCCCTCTTTTTAAAATGTACTCTATGTGGTTAATAGGATGTATCAAAAATGACATAAAGCAATCAACAGAGATAACAAGCGTAACAATTAATGAAACTGATATCCCTGCACTATCAGAGAGAGCATTACAAAACTTAGAGCGACGTGCAAAAGTAGGACATATTTCAATAAACGAGATAAGAGACATTGACGGTTACGAGCCTTTAGACGGTGGAGATTTTATTTATAAGCCTGCATCAGAGATACCGATAGCCGCAGAAACCACAGAAGAAGATATACAAGAGGCTCAGAAATGGCTACGATAGCACAAAGAGCCGCTCACGATTTAAGGTCAAAGCTATCACACGAGCGAAAACTCGCACCAAAAGTAAAAGCAATTTTTAAACAAATAGCTAAAGACTTCAAACTAAGATACAGTTCAAGCCAAACAATTATAAATGTAGATATGTATGAATCTGATTTTAAATCGGTACTCACTCAAAGAGCTAGACTTGTAGCTGATGAGTTTAAAAAGTCGTTTAGAAGAATTGATATAAAAGACGAAACAGATGATAAGATAGATGAAGAGTTGTTATTATGGCTTATTCCTTTTATTCAAGAACAAACCGATTTTATACTTCAAACAACAGACGAGCAAATAAAGCAAATAATTAATGAAGTTACAAGAGATTTAACAAGAGACGGCGTTGCAGCTACTAAAGAAAACATAGCACAAAAAACAAGCGAGAGATTTATTAGGCAGGGATTAGCACGCTCAGATCTTATATCATCAGAAATAGTCAATACAGTAGCAGAGACTTCTAAATTTATAGAAGCTGGGGCGGTAGCAACTTTTGTGATGGACGGTAAAAAAACTTGGTTTACAAATATAGACGGTAAAGAGAGAGATTCACATCATAACGCGTTTGGTCAAGAGAGAGGCATTAATGAGCCTTTTGATGTTGGAAGCTCTAGGCTAATGTTTCCAAAAGATAGAAGTTTAGGTGCAGAGAGTAAAGAGATATTTAATTGCCGGTGTTCTGCAATCTATTCTTAAGGTAAAATTACAAAAACAAAGGGAGTTTTTTATATGAAGACAAAACATTCAACTTTTAACTTTGAGATTAAAGAATCAAGCGAAGACAAAGAGTTTTTTTATTTTGAGGGTTATGGTGCTACTTTCAATAATGTAGATTTTGGCGGAGATGCCATTGCTCAAGGCGCATTTAGCAAAAGCCTTATGCAGTCTAAGGTCGTTCCAGTTCTTTATCAGCATAACACGCGAGAGCCTGTAGGAATATTTACAGAGTTAAAAGAAGATAGTCACGGCTTATTCGTTAAAGGAAAGCTCCCTAAAGAAGACTCACTTGTAAGAGATAGAATCATCCCTCAAATGAAAATAGGTTCTATTGCTAAAATGTCAATAGGCTATATGGTTAAAGACAGTGAAGTAAAAAGCGGTGTGAGAATATTAAAAGAGCTAGAACTGTTTGAGATTAGTCTAGTAACATTCCCTATGAATGACAGAGCGAACATTACAGCAATAAAAGATTTTTCATTTAATGATTTTAACGATGATGAGAAAAAAGAGATTATAGACTCAATAAAAGAGTTTTATAAAGAAAGCGGTATGTCTTGCCCTATGAGTGAAGAAAAGTTTGACAAAACAAAAGTAGAAGAGAGCGTTAAATCTGTGAGAGATGCAGAGGAACTTTTAAAAGAAGCTGGATTTAGTCAAAGTGCATCAAAAACAATGATTAGTATTATAAAGCAAACATCAGATATTGAAGAGAAACAAGTTAGTTTTATTAGCGCGTTGGCTTTATTGTCAAAATAAATAGGTTAAAATTTCATTAGCTACCGAGATGCTGGCTTTTGAGTTGTATTACGTGATGTAATAGAGAATAAAATACAAAAACATACAAGGAGTCCAAAGTGGACGAAAAATTATTACAAGAAGCTCAAGAAGCTCTTAGCCACGTTAGAGGGATTAAAGAGAAATTTGACAAAGGTATAGTTACAGAGGCGGCTTTTAAAGAAGCTTTAGATAAAACAAATGCAACACTTGACGCTCAAGAAAAAGCAAGTCAAGAAGCTTTTAAAGCATTTAAAGAAAAAGAAAAAGAGACAGACGAGCTAAAAGAGCGCGCTGATAAACTTGAAAAACATTTACTTAAAATGGGAAGCAAAGAAGCGTACTCAATGAAAGAGTCAGGCGAATATAAAGCTTTTAACTCATTCTTAGTAAGCGGAAAAGCTGAAGATTTAGCTATGTTAACAAAAGATATTAATCGTACTGATATCATCACAGAGGGTGGAGCGTTAGTTCCAACGATGATGTTCCAAGAGATTATCAAGAATGTTACTGAGATGAGTCCGTTGCGTTCACTTGCAAGAGTAACTCAAATTGATGGTAAATCAATCGACTTACCGACTCGTACAGCGTTATTAAGTGCTGGTTATGAGGGAGAGACTGAAAGTTCAGGAACTTCTACAAGTAAGTATGGAATTGAAACATTCACACCATATCGTCAAGCGGTTACTGTTCCAGTTACACACGACCAACTAATGAACTCTGCTTTTGATTTTGAGAGAGAGATTATGGCTGATGTTGTAGAAGCGTTTGCAAAAGGTGAGGGTAACAAGTTTATAAACGGCACTGGCATTAAATCTCCAGAGGGTATCTTAACAAATGCGGACGTTCTTGCAGGTGCATATACTTCTGCAGCAAGTGGTGCAATCGACCTTGACGATTTAATCAACTTAAGTGGTCAAATGAAAGCTGGTTACAATGGTTCATATTCATTCAACCGTACTACAAACGCTCTATTGAGAACACTTAAAGCAACTGATGGTCATTATCTATGGCAGTTACAAGCAGGTGGGAATTTCAATACACTTAACGGCTTCGGTTATGTAATCGACCAAGAGTTGCCAGATGTTGCAGCTGGTGCAATCCCTGTATTATTCGCAGACTTTGCAAAAGGTTACCGTATTGTAGATAGAACTGCTATGATGATGATTAGAGATGATTATACATCTAAAAAACAAGCTATTGTAGAACTAGAGTTTATGCGTTGGAATACTGGTAAAGTTCAACAAGCTGAAGCTATCAAAGCTTTAAAAGTAAAAGCGTAAGGAGCTGAAAATGAGAGATTTACATAGTACAATTAGCACAGCAATCGCGCTGGCTAACCAAACAATAAGCACAAACACAACAACAGCGGGTGCGATTATTGACACTCAAGGCTTCGAGGGTTTGGAGTTCATCGTATCGACAGGCACTATCACAGATGGAAGTTATGCTTTCAAAGTTGAGACAGGTAATGACTCAGGTCTTAGTGATGCGGTAGATATTACAGCTTCAACGACTCAAGTAGTAATCGGTAACAAAGATGCACTTGTTGCAGCTGATGATGATACTACTCGTAGACTAGGTGTTGTTGAATTTGATAGATATGTGAGAATATCTCTTGTATCTACAGGTGTAACGACAGGCGGTACTAACTTTAGTGCGGTTGCTGTTAAGGCTTTCGCAAAATCAGTTCCAACTGATAACTAGTAGTAAGTTATGAAAACTGTAATAGCACTTTCAGACGGCTCTATTACAAGCGATTCGACCTCAAATGCGAGGTTGATTAGCTTTAAAAAAGGTGCGGAAGTATCTCTTAACGACGCTCAGGCGGATTTTTTAGTGTCTTGCGGTAAAGCAGAACACAAAAAAGAAGAGATAGTAGAAGTTAAAACAACAACAAGAAAAACAAAAAAGGCGTAAAAAATGGCTCAATACTCAATAGTAACACCTCCAGTTGGCGGAGTGTTGAGCCTCGCTACTCTAAAAGAGTTTTTAAGGCTTGACGCTTCGGACATATCTGAAGATACAATTTTAAATCTAATAATATCAAGCGTTCAAAGTTCTTTTGAGAGATATTCAGGTTTAGTGCTTCAAGAGACTACATTTAAGTTATTGACTCAACTTAGAAGTATTGAAAATATAATCCCTATTGCTAAAAACCCTGTAACTTCAATCACATCAGTAAAAGAATTGATTGACGCTGTATATGTTGATGTTGATTATACAGCTAAAGACGGCAATAACGCTCACATTCATATTTTAAACAGCACTTCATCAGATATACACAACAACTATGAGGTTATTTTTGTTGCTGGACTTGATACAATCCCTAATAATTTAACACTTGCTTTGTATCAGCATTGTGCTTTTGCTTATGAGAATAGAGGCGATTGTCCTATCGAGGGTAGCGGTTTTCCTCAAATTGTAAAGAATACATACGATGCCTACAAGGTTTTATACATATGAGCTGTTTAAAAATCTGTACAGGCGATTTAAATAAAAAGATTAAGATTATAGATAAGTCTCAGGACGGTTTAGGATGTAGCCTTAATTTCTTAACTCCAACTAAAGCTACAGTATGGGCGAAAATAGAGACTATAGACACTATTAGTGGGAACGGTCGCAGAATATTTGATAATACTAATGTAGGGCAAACGGCTACTCATAAGATGACTATCAGAGGGCGAACAGACATAAAGTCCGATGATTTAATAGAATACAATGACAGATATTTTACAATTCAAGGCTTTAAAAATCCAAATGAAGATACTAGATGGCTTATTCTTTATTGTATAGAGCGTGGGGATGTAAACAATTCACGCAATGAGTTATGATACATATCACAGCATCAATAGGAAATTTACACGCTAGACTACCAATGCGCTCAATTATTGGCAAAGGTTGGCGAAGTATAGGCGAGACTCTTGTTAAAACCGCTCAATCAAAAATGAAAGAGCCTAAACACGGTAAAGTTTATATTATAGACGGTAAAGCCCACACAGCATCAGCGCCAAACGAAGCACCTGCAATATTATCCGGTAAACTTTTTAAATCAGTAGGAAGTGAACTAGAGGGTAATGATTTGCTATTCGGAGCAGGTAACGATAAAACTGATTATGCCAAATTCCTTGAATTAGGAACAGAGAAAATGGAAAACAGACCATTTATATTTAAATCTGTTGAGGATAATTTTAAAGAAATTGAGGTAGAATTTGGAAACCAATTCAAAGGATTATAAAATGTTTAAACCAATCGGAGATAGAGTTCTAGCAAAGTTAAAAGAAGTTGAAGATACAAGATCAAGCGGAATAATTCTAGCAACTGCAAATAAAGAAAAACCTCAAATAGCTACAATAATTGAAGTAAGTGAATCGGTTAAACTTAAAAAAGGCGATGAAATAGCTTTAGGTAAGTTCGCAGGCTCTCCGATTAAGATAGAAGAAGAAAATTACATAGTAATAGAATATAAAGATATATTAGGTGTTTTTAAATGAGACTATTAGATATTTGCTCTATATTACACGCAAAGATACCTCAACAAACTAATGAATTTAGCGACACACAAAGTGCTACATTGTCAATATCATCTGGAGTTGTTACAGTTACAGCAACAGCACACGGACTAAGTATAGGCGATACCTTTACGCTAAGCGGCTTTGTGCTTGATGAAAATATAAACTACTCTCACACAGTGGTAAGCGTGCCAGATGTAGATACTTTTACTTTTACAATCATTCAGCAATTCATAACAGCAACTAATCAAAATGGAATACTGCATAAAAACATAAGAATATATCCGACTGTATCTGTTCAAATAGCAGTCGATAGTTATTCGAAGCTACAAAATGGAACTTATAAAAAAGTGATGTATATTGTTGATTTAGGAATGACATCATCTAAAGATAGAAATATATCAAGTGATGCAAGTTTTGAGATGATACGCTCTACTGATTTTAAAATATCCACTATTAATAGATTTGGGGTTTTAACAATCCTTCCTATTAAAAATGATACCGTTGGAGCTAATGCGGCGGACTTTGCAAGAGCGATGATTAAAAACTTCGTGAAAACAATCGTAGGTAGACAACTTCCAACTGATTGGGAAAACACACAAAGTTCTGCAATCTCGTTAATATCTTCAAGCAGGGAGGTGTCTAATAATTCATTCATTGTTCAAAACTACACTTTTGAAACAACAGAGTATATTGGCGTGGCGGATGTTAACGATGATGATTTTGGATACAATGTTGAAGATATAAAACTGGTAGTTATACCAAAAATAGGAGAGTAAAAATGTTAACAGCACCATATGTAAACCTGCAACTAACAAGTGCCGCGGCTGAGCCAAAACTAGCCGAGCAAAAAATATTATTTGTAGGTCAAAAACTAGCAGCAGGTACAGCGGTATCTAAAGCACTTACAACAGATATACAAAAAGGCGAAGAGGATGCTCTCTTTGGTACTAACTCTATATTGTCAATGATGGTAAAAAGAGCTAGAAGTTTCAATGAGGTTAATCGCTTTGATGCTATCGCACTTGATGACAACGGAGCAGGAACAGCAGCAACAGGTACAATCGCATTATCTGGAACAGCAACAGCAACAGCTGATTACATTGTTCAAATCGGTAATGAAGATTTTCAATACTCTGTAACTATTCCAGCAACAACAACAGCAACAGCGGCAGGTACACTAATCGCTTCAGCTATAACAGCAGGTTCATTTCCATTCAGTGCGACTGATTCTCTAGGTACTGTAACAGTAACTTTTGACCATAAAGGTACAGCAGGGAATGAAGTTAAAATCAATCTTGTTCAAGGTGTAGCTGGTTTAACATCAGTAATTACAAACTTAGCGAGTGGAGCTGGTGCGGTTGATGTGGCTAACATCTTTGACAATCTATCAGAGAGATATCAAGCTATTATCTATTCTCAAGATTTAGACCAAGACACGCTAACAGACTTTACAGAGGCTAGATTCAATACTGATAATGTAGTGCTTGACGGTGTAGGTTTCATTACTAAAACAGATACATATGCAAATTTAAAAACGGCGATTAACTTACTGAACTTAAAAACTTTAGTAATTTTAGCAAATCCAAGCGAGATGAGATTTTTCGAGTTTGGTACAAATATGGCTGCAGAAATAGCGGCGAAACGTGCTTTAAGACTAAGCGATGGCTCAGGGATTGCAGATTTAGTTATAGATTACAGAGAGGCAATCGGCGGTCGTTCTTTAGCATCACTTCCATACTTCAACACTCCTATTAGCTTACCACTTCCAACTGGTAGACTTACTCAGGTTCAAATAGAAGATATGGTAACTGCTGGCGGTGCTTTAATTCTAGTAAATGAAGCTAATCAAGTTGTAACAGGCGAAATCCCTACAACTTACAAAACAAATGCAGGCGGAACAAATGACCCGGGGTTTAAATATCTTAACTATGTCGATACTGCTTCAGTAGTTCGTGAGTTCTTATTCCGTTCAATCAAAGATAAATATGCTCAAACTCGTGCAACATCAGGCGATTTAGTAGTAGGCAAATCTATGTCAAACACTGCATCAGTAAAAGCATTCTTAGTTGAAAAATATCAAGAGCTCGCAGAAGATGCACTAACAGTTTACGGAGATGCTGCTACTAAGTTCTTCAAAGATAATTTAACTGTAACTTTAGACGCTGCAACGGGTGTATATACATTTTTTGCACTTACACCATTAGTAGTACAAGCGCGCGGATTTAACGGCGTTATTGCTATTCAATTTGAAATATAAGGACTAAAAAATGGGTATTCAAGAAAACAATCTTACTTTAGAAGTAAATGATGTTCAAGTAGCATACGTGCCAAACTCTATTAAATATAGAGACGGTAAAGGCTCAGTTATGGTAAATGTAAATGCGGCAGGTGGTGGTGCTACAACTGTAACTCACTCAATAGACTTGGAAAATGCAAAGGGTATGGTTTCATTTCAATTAAGAATGACTCAAGAGAATGACGCACTAGTGCGTGGATATTTCACGAATATCGGAGCTAATACAATTCGTATGTCAAACAACACAACTGGATTTACAAAAGTGTTTAGCGGAATGAGTTTAATCGAAGACCCTGACAGAGAATTAAGTGCAGATGGTATTATTGACTTAACTTTTGAAGGTAACGGGGCGGTAGCATAATGCAAATTCATTTAAAAAAGCCAGTTGAAATTACTGTTAACGGTAAAGTAGAAAACTCGGAGTTTTTAAACATTGAAGAGCCAAATAGAGGAAACTTAGAGGACTTCGCTACACTAAGCGAAATCGCCTCAGCGGCTCTTATGACTGCTCAGTCACTGCTTGTAAATATGCCTAAGCAAGAAGCACAAGAGAGCAATAGTGATGGTTTTGATACAAACACTGCTTTAATGATGTTAAAAATGGGCGGTAAATACAAAGAGGCTATTAAAGCTTTTGATATATTTCTTTTAAAGTATGGCAAATTTGATGAAACCAAAGTACAAAGCGGCTCACTAAATAGACTTGATATAAAAGACTATGACAAAGCTTTAGGCGGATACTTTGCGGAGAACTGTTTTTTAGAGTTTACCCAAGCGTAACAGATTACGACGATATTTTATATAATATCGCTATGTATATGGGTGGAGCGGTGCAACTTGGGTACTTAGAAGTTCAACCATATAGTAAAATAACACAACTGCATAAAAGATGCTTGCGCTCAATGCGTGAGCAAGAAAAAAAAAATAAGAGGTAGTAAAATGGCTGGATTTGACTTTTTTGTAAAATTTAGAGCAGATGACAAAGTAACTGCCTCTCTCTCAAAGCTTCAAACAAAATTAGAGGGTGTTCAGAGAGCGACTGAAAAAACAACAAAGTCGGCTTCTAAAATGTCCTTTAAATTATCTAAACAGATTGATTCAGTTAGCGGAAAATTAAGACAACAATCTCAAGACATAGCAAGCACTGCATTATCATTTGTATCGTTAGCTGCGACAATAGCAATGCCAATAAAATCAGCTATTGAGTTTGAAGAGGCTATGGCAGAGATTAAAAAAGTTGTAGACGGAACGCCAGAGAGTTTTGCTCAAATGGAAAAATCTATCTTTGAGCTATCAAAAACAATCCCACTACTACCTAAACAATTAACAGAGATAGTGGCGGCTGGCGGTCGACTTGGTATTCCAGCAGATAAACTAATGGGATTCGCCGACACAGTATCAAGAGCAGCGGTTGCTTTTGATATGAGTGCGGAACAAGCCGGAAACTCTTTCGCTTCACTATCTAACAAAATGGGAATACCTATTGATAAAATCGGAGAACTTGGAGACGCTGTTAACCAATTAGCAAATACAACAGCAACGACAGCCCCTGCTGTTATCAATATTTTAGGTAGATTATCAGGAACTATGAAACAGCTTAAAATCCCTCCAGAATTAGGAGCAGGCATAGCGGCTTTTGCAGACCAAATATTTGTTAGTGAAGAACTCGCAGCATCTGGTGTTCAACAGTTTGTATCAGCATTAGCACGCACAAATAAGCAGTTTGGATTATTCACAAAACTACAAAATGAGGGCGCAGACGGATTTAAAAATATACTTAAATCTATGCAAAAACTAGACATTACTCAGCTCACAGAAATATTTGGTGTTGAATCTGCTCGTGCTATCGCCACTATGTCTGGCAACTTAGAAACTTTTGATAAAACACTTGCACAAGTCGCAGATAAAACTAAGTTTGCAGGATCAATGAATAAAGAATTTGCGGCACGCTCTGCAACAACTGCTAATCAAATTCAGTTAATGAAAAACTCATTAAATAGATTGTTTATAACAATAGGTAGCGCGGTGTTGCCAGCAATAAATAAAACTATCAAAGCTTTAGAGCCTCTTTTAAATAGCTTTGCAGATTGGGCTTCAAAAAATCAAGATGTAGTACAAGCGATGCTAAAAGTCGGAGCAGGTATAGCCGCATTAGTTGCGGTAGTGCTATTGTTTAAAATCGCTGCTTTATCAATGGTTGCAGTCCTTGGAGTCTTTAAAGTTGCTATAGTTGCCGCTGGAATTGCATTTAAAGCATTTAATCTGATAGTGTCAATGAATCCGTTAGGACTTCTAGCTTTAGCAATTGCAGGCGTAATCGGTTATTTTGGCGGATTTGACTCTATCATTTCAACAGTAAAAGATACAATGAGCAGTTTTTTCAGCTGGCTATCTAACAAAATACCGTTTTTAAATTCAATCACAAGTACAGTATCTTCAATCGCTTCGGCTTTAGGTTTTAGTGATGATGTGAAAATTTCTCAAGAGGCAACACTTAAGACAATGCATACTCCTTTAGATAGTACGGTTAAAAATCAAAGCAATGTTAATGTTAATCTTCAAGCTCAAGGGCTTAAAGTTAAGTCAATAGAACAGTCTTCATCGGGTTCAGGACTTAATGTTGGTATTAACACTTTAGGAGCTAGATAATGGCTAATCTTGATACACTATTTGTAGCAAAAATAAATAATATAAACATAATTCAAGAGGGCGAAAGTGTCCTTTTAAGTGAGAATCAAGAGGCGGAATATTCTAATCCTTTTGGGAATAACACTCCACTATCTTTAGGTTCAGGTCAAGAAGTTTTAGACATAAAATTTAGAAGCATTAGCGATGAAAATACAACCGCTTTAAAAAAAGCCCTTAGAGATAAAAGAGATGTAACACTACTTGATAAATTTAAAGGAAGTTATAAAGCAACGGTTTCATCATACCGCATTATAGATTCTGATAAACATATCGGAGTCACTAAATTTGAAGCTATTTTTAAAATTAAAGAAGATGTAAAAACAGCACCCCAAAATATAGCCTCTAAACTAAAAAGTAATGCTATTTCGTTATCAAGTGCTATTGACATGTCAATGAATTTAGACACGGTTAACTTACTAGATTCGGCAGTAAATGAAGTAAAAGATAGTGTATCAGCTTTTGAAAGTGCCTCAAACTTTGCAGATGGTACATTAAGTGCAATTGGCGAGTATCGCAAAGAGTTAGCCGATATAGCAAATCAAGCGGCGGCTTATGTAAACCAACCTACTATATTCAAAAACAAAATATTAGGCGTGGTAAGTGGTTTTAAAAATATATATGCTACTGCTGTAAGCACTTTTGAAGCGGCGGTAAATATAGACATATTATTTAGAGATGTTACAGACTCATTATCAATCTTCACTCAAAATGAAGTAATAAATGCAAATGTTGTTGCTAATGCTTCTAATATTGTACGTTCTTCTATCTTATTGGATTCACTCCCAGATATAGAATTTAACAGTATGGACGAAGCAAAAGAGGCTCAAAGCGAGATAGTTGCTTCACTTGATGAGGTTAGCGATAATGATGAACTAGTAGAGACAATCAAAAACGACTTATCTACTTATATACAATCACTTAATTTACCAAATGTAGTTGAAATAGAAGTATTCCAAATGCCTCTATTTATACTATCATACGAACTTTATGGGAACACTGACAGAGTAGAAGATTTAAGAGCTCTAAACGATGTATTCGAAGATGATAACGTGTCGGGTACAGTACAGGTATTTGACAGATGATAGAGCTTGTAATAGACGATAAGCGTGTTTATGCTATTGAGATTAGCACGTTTGAGTCAATAGAAGCTGCTGCTAAAAGTTTCTCTTTTAAACTAAGTGAGGGTATCATATATCAAGGCTCAAAAGTTGAAATATTTGCTAATAACGAATTACGATTAAGTGGCAAAATTGAGTTAGTAACTACCATCGCAAACAGTCACTCTAATGAGACAATATACTCAGGCAGAAGTAACGCAGGCGATTTTATAGATAGTGATTTTGATAAAACCTTAGAGTTTAACCGCTCGTTAAATGTTTTAAAGATTATCTCAGACATTGCGACACCATTCGGCTTAAGTGTAAGCTCTGATATTGAAGTAAGAAATTTCTCAACAGGCGAACTTCCAGTCGCTTATGCAGGGCAAAACATATTTAGATTTTGCGATAAATTATGCAGGATAAGAAGCGTAATATTAACCTCATCAGCGGACGGGAATTTACTTATAACAAAAGAGGGTATCGATAAAAACGACACTGCTATAATAGTTACAAAAGATTATTCAAATGTTTTTGAGAGAGTTTACACAACAGACGATACAAAGAAATATAATAAATATACTGTATTTTCACAAAATAATAGCACTCTTGATAATCTTAACAATCTTGTAAACACTAAGTCAGTTTTAGGCTCAGGAGTTAGAAATAAGACTATAATCGAAAATAACTCATTAAGCGTTGGAGAGTGTAGAAGCCGTGCAGAATTTGAGAGAGATTTAGACATTAGAAACGCGTCACGATATGCTTTTAAAATGGATGGGGTGCAATCTTTTAAAATCGGTCAAATAGTAGACGTCAAAGACGATTTCGCACTAATTGATAGTGAGATGATTGTTAACTCGGTAAAATACAATTATAATTCAAGTGAGTTATATACTGATGTAGTTTTGGAGTTTAAACCGTGATACAATCTATCAAAAAAGCGATAATTAAGCGTTTTATAAAACTAGGTCAATATGCAATCGAATCATTAGGCGGAGAGACTAAAGCCCACTATATAAGCCCTAAAGGTTTATACTCAAAAAGCATTACAGAAAGTGGCTTAGTTCTTCAAATCTTAGAGGATGAGGGCAACAAGTTTGTAATCCCTTTACAAAAAGCAATAGACTTAAATGACGGGGATGTCATTGTAACAGATGATAAAAGCTTTATAAAGTTCAATTTTAAAAGCGGTGCGATTGAAATATCATCAGCTTCATTGACTGTTAATGTATCAGGAGCGGTTGCCATTAACTCAGCGACTCTAACTCATAATGGCGTAAA
>JAPHSW010000085.1 GCA_026196615.1 Gammaproteobacteria bacterium
ACTTAAAAGGAAGTGCAACAAGAACAGCGCGGGCAATCCAACCTAGCGACAACGGTGCAACAGTACCTACTGGAGCCAACAAAACCAACTTATTAAGCCTATCAGGAAACTTAATTGCATATTGACTCGCAATCCACCCGCCATAGGATAAACTTACAATATTGATTCCTTTCTTAAGCCCGAGTTCGTCAAACAGCTCACTTAACCAACTAATGTAATCATTAGTGTTGGAAATGCTTTGAATGGGAATACTTCGACCATTATCATTAATATTATCAATCGCAAAAACCTTATACTGCATTGATAATGATTCAATATTAGACAACCACTGCAATGAATTCCCACCAATTCCATGCATCAAAACAAGTGGTTCTCCATCATGCAAACCACTTATCCTTACAAAAGTTTTTCCGTATGATGTACTCACCATCTTTGTATTTGATGTAACAGGCCATTTTTTTGCTCTGTCATCATAGAATTTTAGGTACTTTTCTTTCGCCTTTTGTGTTTTAAAGGGATGATATGACAGGTCAGTAATTTTATTCATTTTTAGTGCAGTTTATTCATAAATATTGTACAACTACAAATAATCCTAGTAGTTACTATAAGGGAAAACCTATTTATCATCCATGGGGTCATAACGCATACCTGGCATATTTGATGGTCTAGCTTGATAGCCCATTTGATTATAAAATGATTCTGTACCATCTGCTGCGAAAAGGTGCACACTAAAAACGCCAGCTTCTGTACATTGTATCGTGATATTCTCAACAAGTTTTTTTCCGACACCCTTTTTCCTATACTCAGGAAGTACCATAACATCATAGATAGTTGCATACATCTCTTTATCTGATACTGCTCGGGCAAAACCAACAAGCTGCTTTGATGAGTAGGCTGAGACAGTAAAACTACTATTTGATATCGCTTTGGCAACTCTTGTCTCATCCATTTTAAATACTTCATTCCAGCCTGTACTGATGAATAACGGCCAATAATCTTCAATACCAGGTACTTCATTAATATATTTGATCATAAAGAGCAGTCTTATATTTGTCTGTAATGACATTGAACACGAGAAACTAAACCTTTATTATTTAATTCAAAAACTTCAGCCGCTAAGAAATTATTAACGCTTTGATATTCCAGAGTGATACTTTTTACCCCCATAAAAATATTTTTTAAACTAAAATGTAAATCAGGATATGCTTGAAGACCTTTGGTCAAATAGTCTTTAACATTTTCTTTACCATGAAGCACACCTTCAGTATTATTGGTCAACTTAGTTAAAAAGACACTGAAATATTCAATATCATCATCGTAATGAGAGATGACTGCATCAATATCATGGCTATTCCATGCATCAATCCAGTTTTTAGCAAATTGTTGAGCTTGTTCCTCTGTGATCATTCACTGCCCCCAATTTTATTTCCTTTACTCAGTAACTCTTTTTGATTAATCAAAGGACTTGTAAAAATTAAGATATTACCATTGTTATCTTTAATGCGAAAATCTCGACTGCCATAATCACGATCAGCAATGTCACCAATAAATTCAATCTCTTTTGCTAGATACTCCGCATAAACAGCATCAACATTGCTGACTAAAATAGAGCAAACACCACTACCTGCAAACTGTTTTCTACCTTCTCCAAATTCAATACAGGCTTGACCTCTAGTCACTACACCATAGGGAGGCTCTTTCCAGAGAACCTCAACTTCAAAACCTAATAGATCAACATAAAAACGCGTGGCATCAATCACATTCACAACAGGCAAAATAGGATAAGCACCTAAAAATTGTTTATTATTTGACATGATATCTTTTTGTTCTCCATACATTTCCTGATTAGATTTTTTTTGATGTATCATAAACTAACTCAAAATAGTGATTGTTGTTAAAATCAAACTCCTGTATTACTTGAAGGCCGAGTTTTCTTGTATGTGCCTCATACGATCTAGGATTTTTTTGATTTACAAATGTAACCAATATAGGAAATTTTTTTGACATTTCTTCTCTTGAAAAATCAAATATTTTTTCTAATACACCAGTTCCCCTAATGGTTTTATCAATGCAAATAGGCCCATATTGATAAGAGTTTTTTGTACTTAGTTTTTGTCCTAAATATTCTAAATTGGGTAAATCTTTTATCATAAAAGCAAACATTGGCCACACTGACCAAAATGGCCATGAGGCTGCCATCACATAAGCTACAACTTTTTCATCTTTTTTTGCTATAAATAAACCACTTTCCTGGGTTATTAAATTACTTAACTCTTCTTTTGTAAAAGGAGTGGTAACAAACCCATCTTTTTTATCTTTTTCAGCTATTGAGTCCACTTGATATTTATAATGAAGTTCAAGCACTCCCTCAATGTCTGAAAGTTCTGCTATTTTAAACTCCATTTTACTACTTTCCTCTTTAGTAATGAATTGATTAAAATCTGATGGTCTAAATCACAAAATAACTTCATGATAGCCAAGTGATAAGATTGATATTATAAGCTTATTTAGTAATATCTATATCAATCCCCTTGTTAATTAACTCTTCTTGTCTGACAGCAAGATATTTATTATAAGAAGAAAACTTCATATAATACTTTCCACTAACATACCGGAAGACTTCTTTGAAATGAAAACTATAAAGTTTTCCATCGATTCTAGTGATTTCATTCATATTATCAAAAAGCACTATTCCTGGTCTATAATTCAGCCCTAACTCATCTGCCCATTTTCTAGCAGTAGTTTCTTTGCCATAAAAATCAATAATTTTATCATCTGAATAGGCATCTAATCGAACAAATAAAAATTTATCAATCTCTGATATTACATCAGATTGGTTAATTACATTTTTATGGAGAAAATCACAGTCTGTACAGTTCTTATCTTCAAATAAGATGGCAACAGGTTTTTTATATCCTTTAAAATAATTTACTTTTTGCAGGCTTTTATGAGGAATAAAGCGATAATTGGCTTCTTTATTCACACTATATTTCTCCATATAGGATGAAAGTTTCATCCTTTCATAAGCTTTATCATTGATATAATTCAGTACATGTTTAAATGCTGTAGGTGAGCGATAACCATTTATTCTAAAAACAGTTTTATTTTCTTGATTAAGAAAAACAATAGTCGGTGTGTATTGTACTTTTAACTGTTGGCTTAAAGTCTTCTCTGTTAGATCCGTTATTTGATTTATTGTAATTTCTCTATCTCCTTTAGTATTTATTGCAATAACAGAAAAATTATCTTGAATAAATTTTTTAGTGCTGCCTTTTATAAAATTTTCATTGAGCATTGCATCACAGTACGGGCATTCATTAAGATGGAAAAAAAGCATTATGGTTTTGTTGTTTTTCCTGGCCTCTGCTACATCCTCATTAATATCTAAGAAGCTATCAGAAAACCATGATGGCATTTTATGATCAATACCTCCTGTTATCTTACCTTGAGTTTTTGTTTCTGCATGGACATACACAGAAAACAATGCTCCAAGTAGTATTAATATGATTCTATTTGACATTTCAAACCTCTTTTATATACACAGCTAAGCTCTTAGCAGACGATAAAAAATAAGATTTTATTATTAATTAAACTAAATTTATTGACAATTAGCTTTATTTGCATAGCATTTATTCATATTACAAATAAATAAGGCAAATTAATGAACAATCATCATTTATTAGGAGCTATGCAGGTATTTATATCTGTCGTTGACAGCGGCAGTTTTTCAGAAAGTGCACGTCGTTTGAATATCTCCCAACCTTCTGTATCCCGGCAAATCAATGCACTGGAAGAATATCTGGGGGTAAGATTACTTCAACGCAGCACTCGTCGTCTTAGCCTTACTGAGGCAGGTCAGATCTATTATGAAAAAGCCCGTGAAATTCAGTTAAATGTTATTGATGCTGAACAATCAATCAGTGGATTCAAAGAGGCCCCATCTGGATTGTTAAAAATCAGTGCACCGTATGTGTTAACGTTAACAAAAATCATGCCTCATATGGGTGAGTTCTTAACACAGTATCCAGAGATAAAACTGGATATTGAGTGTAATGATAACATTCAGGATATGATTGAAGAACAGCTTGACCTGGTAATTCGAGTGGGAGAGCCGACAGACAGCTCTTTTATCGCAGTTCCTTTCGGTTATGTTCGTATGGTTTTATGCGCCTCCAAAAACTATATTGATCAACATGGTATACCAAAGACATTAGCAGACTTACAAAACCATCCATTTATTATATATGAAGGTTGTAGTCAACTTGTCATAACAGATACGACAGGAACAACTCAACAGATAAGTATTTCTGGTCCAGTGACATCTAATTCAGTATCTGTAATGCTGTCAGCACTCCAACAAAATATCGGATTATCCGTCTTACCAGATTTCTTGATAAATCATTTACTTGAAAGCGGTGAACTAATAGATGCTCTACCAGGTGCTGATATTCAAATTAAAGATTTTCGAATCAACCAGGTCTACGCACTCTATTCTAATCGTAAGCATCTACCTGCCAAAGTACGAGCCTTTCTGGATTTTTTTCGACCACGATTTCAATGATTAGGCTTAACAGTTGAACACAAAGCAACCTTTGCCAAGTTTGCTAGTTAACTTGCTGAAAATAGTAAACGTCAAGGAAAGAAGCCAGAGAGAACTACCATGAATATGAAAAAGAGAACGATACTCTAAAAAAGGCTGCCTTGTACTTTCATAATGCAGATTTTATTGATTTTATACTTTATTATAATATGATTAAAATAACCAGAATTACTCTTGTTCTAGATATAAGGTGGAAATAATTAATAAGTTATTCTTTTTTTTCTTGATATCAACAATTATTTTTTCAGAACATTTGTTGGCTAATAATATCAATTTAACAGCAGCTGAAAAATCTTTCTTAAAACAAAACCCTGTAATTAGAGTTGCGAATGAAATGGACTGGCCTCCATTCGACTATGTAAAAGACAAAAAAACAGTCGGATATAGTATTGATCATATAAATCTACTAGCAAAAAAAATTGGGGTTAAAATTCAGTTTATTAATGGTTATAAGTGGGCACAGTTAGTTGATATGTTCAAAAATAAACAAATTGATATTATGCCTGTTTTTTACAAAAATAAAGAACGTGAAAATTTCACTCTTTTTACGACTCCCTATACTCAATCAATCCTGAGTCTCTATTCAACTGAAGGAAATAAAAAATTATTAAGTATTAATGATTTAAATAAAAATCTTAAGATTGGTATGCAGTCTGGTGAAGGTAGCATCCCCTATATCAGACAAAAGTTTCCCAATATTGACATAGTTGAAATCAATGGAACCAAAGAGACTTTAAAGGCACTTGCAAGCAATCAAGTCGATGGCATTATTGAAAACCCATTCATTTTTCATTACTTTGTCAAAAGGTATCAGCTATTCAATTTACAGTTAGTCGACTTTATAGAGCCTTTTAATAGAGATTTAATCCCATCTATGCATATTGGCGTTCGACGTGATATGCCATTACTTCACCAAATATTACAAAAAGCTATGAACTCCCTTACTCCACAAGAAAAAACTGAACTTGAAAAAAATTGGTTAACTCCATTATCTATTATAAAGAAAAAATCTCAACGTATCGCTTTTAATAGTCAGGAGCAAATCTATTTATCCAATAAAAAGAAGATTACTACATGTGTTCAATCTGATTTGATGCCATTTGAAAAAATTAAAGACTCTCAATATATTGGAATGACAGCTGATTATCTAAAAGTAATTGAAGAAAAAATCGCTAAAAAAATGGATTTAGTGATAACAAAAAATTGGACAGAATCCTTAACTGCCGCCAAAGCAAGAAAATGTGATATTTTTTCATCATCAATAGGGACTAAAGAAAGTAAAACCTTTATGAAATTTACCCAACCCTACCTAAGTATCCCTGTTGTTATTGCAACGACATCAGATAAACTTTTTGTGACTGATTTGGATGAAATAAAATTAGAAAAAATTGGGATTGTAAAAGGTGCGGCCTATGCGGAGTCAATCAAAAAACAACACCCAACTATTAATATCATAGAAGTTGATTCTTTGAGCCAAGGGCTGAAACTAGTTGTTCAAGGAAAGTTATTTGGTCTTATTGGGGATTTAAGCACTTTAAGTTATCAAATCCAAAAAAAATATTTTGGTTCTTTAAAAATTACTGGGCGTATTGGGGAAAATTGGGCGTTAAGAATAGGTGTTCGTAATGATGATTATCTTTTACTAACAATAATAAATAAAGCAGTTGCATCAATAGATGAGAAGACAAAACAGTCTATTTTTAATCAATGGATGAGTATTCGCTATGAGCAAGGCTTTAACTATACGTTATTATGGAAAATATTAGCAATAATTATTTTAATCGTTATTGTAATTATCTACCGCTATAAAGTAATTCATAGTCATAATAAACAGCTGCAAGTACTAAACCATGAACTTGAACTTTTAGCCACAACTGATCCATTAACAAAATTATTTAATCGGCGATATCTTGACAGTAAAATTCATGAAGGTTTAAATTTAGCAAAGCGTTATAAAACACCTTTTTCAATTATAATTATTGATATTGATGATTTTAAAGCAGTCAATGATACCCATGGTCATGATGTTGGAGATCTTGTATTAGAAAAGTTTTCAAATATCTTAAGTTCTAATTCTAGGGTGAATGATATTGTCGGCAGATGGGGTGGTGAGGAGTTTTTAATTATATTACCTCAAGTAAATCTTGAAGAAGCAAAATATATCTCTCAAAAAATATGTTCTATTATAAACGATACACATTTTGAAATTGTATCGTCCATGACAGCGAGTATGGGTCTTACAATTTACAAAAAAGGTGATTCATTCAATAATATTATTAAACGAGCTGACCAAGCACTTTATAAAGCTAAACAAGATGGGAAAAATAGAGTGGTAAGTCTCTGAACCTTATCATGTATTTAATCTTTCATCTGAGCGGAGCATCTAACAGTCATTTCAACTATGATATTTTTCATTAAATTCGATTTGTATTTTCTGAACACTCTCTAAATGTTTTTCAAGTGCTTCTGTGAATCTATTAATTGCTTCTGAATTTTTTGTAACACCCACCACCTTCATACCAACAGCTGAATTTTCAAGTAACCAACTGGCCAGTTCTAATTGTTGTTCTATATCCATTAATGCACATAAATCCCCCATCCAGATACCAGTACTCAGTTCTCCTGATTCAGGATTAACGATTGGATCATATCTCCAGTCAGAGGTAATATAGCCCGCTTTAAAATCGAATCGACCTTCCCATTTTGGTGAAATTGCAAGTGATTCAGGTTCACCATTAATGAAAACGTCCTTAACTTGTCCAGGCAAAAAACAATTCTTCCTTTGCTGATACTGTTTCTGGATTTGTTGCTCTACATCTGCCAGTGTTTTTTTCTTTTCATCGTTCATCATCGTTTCTTTAGTCAAATTATCTATCTGATTTCCTAAATATTTTAAATATAGACACATACTGTTTAATGCTTAGTATCAATCTATCTTACTCAGTATGCAAATTTATTGCTCGTGTACTGAATTGGTATGATTTCTCATATCATCAATACTGGCAAGGCTTAATCAGGAAGAATTTGTAGCACAATAAATGGCTGAAATCTTAGCCTGGTCAGGACTTTCGGATTATTTTATTTCATTCTTTTTCAATTGTCTTAAATACATTTTGAATTTTTTTTATAAAACATTGTCATACGAATTGAAGCTTGTTTCAATTTTTATATAACGAAAAAAGAAATGTATATAAGGAGTATTTTATGAAACAAAAAGTATTAGCAAGTCTTATTATTGCCATGTCTGTTTCAGTCATTCAATTCGCACAGGCGGATATAAAAGCCCCTCAGATTGAACCATTAAATTCAGCTAACAGTACAAAAAATCAAACCGATTCCTGGTTAGGTGTTTGGATAGAAAATATACCTGTGTCTTTAGGTCATCACCTCCTCCCCCTTCTAAAAAAAGATCAGGGGATCATTATTAAGAAAATTTCCCCCAATTCACCTGCAGCTAAGGCAGGTCTACAACCTTATGATATTATTGCAAATTTTAATGATCAGGCGATCTTTTCACGAGATCAACTGATACAGCTAATAAAAACAACCCAGCCTGGCAATAGGGTCAAATTGAGTTTAATTCGTCAAGGTAAATTAATGACTCAGGACGTAATGCTTGAAGCATTACCTAGAAAAAATCAGCAGTCGTTAAATACTCATTCACATCAAAATTTACCACAAACGCCTTTCCCTGGTAGGTTTAACCATAATTTTATGAATGATCCTTTTTTCAATTCAAATTTTGGCCGAGATTTTAACCAAAGATTCAACCAGGAAATGAGTCAATTAAGACAGCAAATGGAACATCTTCAACAACAGATGAATCAGCATAACTCACAGAGTAATTGGTCTCAATTTGAATCAGTCCAGATAGAATCTTTAGGCAACAATAAACATCGAGCTGAAGTAAAATACAAGGACAGTGAAGGTAATGAAAAGAACTTCAAATTTGAAGGTAATCTAGATGAAATGCAACAACAAATTATGAATCAAACTGATATGAATGATGAGAAAAAGAGGAGCTTGCTGAACGCATTAGATATGAATACTCGTTATTCACAGCCTTTTAATCCCAATAATCCAGGCTGGTATAACCAACCTTTTCCCAGACCAAACTGGTTTCAGTCTCATCCATAAAAGATTAATTTTCTAAAAAAAGGAATATACCTGACTTCATTGACACTCAATGAAGTCAGATCATTTCAAAGTGAGTCCATATTAATTGCAAATCAAATAATAGTCTCAACGATAAAGGCAGAAGAGCGAATGCCAACACTTCCCTTTTTTACCCATAACATCACCATAGAAACATCATCACCAAAACTATTGACAATATTAGGTAATTTTTCTGCATAACTGATATCTTTATTTCTGAATTCATAAAACGATGAATTATTACTAAATATTTCCGTCAGTAAAATCACTTTTTCAGGATCATGAGGGTGTTGTCTTAAAGAACCAGAAAAAGAGATATGGGTTATCTTTAACTGTTCCTTATCCGCAGGTTGTTGGTACTTAAGCATTTCAAGTTTTTTAGCCTGCGTTAAAAAATGTGTTGTAGTCATAATTTGATTAAATCTTAAATAGTTAACATAGTTCTATTATAAATTAGAGTTGTCAATCAAACAAATTCACACGTAATATAAACAGGGAATAAATATCAATTAATTAATCAATTGCAACCAATGTTTAACAGGGACTTTGGACTCTGTTTGCAAATGATGCAAGCAGCCTATATTGGCTGTAGCAATCACATCCGTACCATTTCTTTGAAGATTTTCGAGTTTATTATCTCTAAGTTGCTCAGAAATTTCAGGATTTAATATGGAATAGCTGCCGGCTGAACCACAACATAAATGTTTATCTTGAATAGGTGATAGCTTTGCACCAAGAGAAGTTAAAATTTTCTCAACAATTTCTGGTAATTTTTGACCATGTTGTAAACTGCAAGGAGGATGATAGGCAATGTTTTTATAACTCATGTCCAACGCCAGTGGAGACAGATCTTCATGGCTTAAAACTTCACTGATATCTTGAGTTATAGACTCAATTTTTAATGCTTTATCATAGTAAGAAGATTCTTTCCCCAGATTTTTTTCTATCATGCGAGAATAATCCTTTACCATAAGTCCACAACCACTGGCATTACTGATAATTGCCTCGACACCCTCTTCGATTGACTTTGACCATGAATTAATATTCTTTTTTATAAAATCAATAGTTTGAGATTCTGCTTGTAAATGATGCGTGAGGGCACCACAACAACCTGGATCTTTTTCATCAATTAATTCAATACCTAATTTATCTAATATTTGTGTCGTTTTTTGATGTATATCAGGGCTGATTGTTTTATGAACACAACCTTGTAGAAGTAACATTTTTCGTGAATGTGTTTTATTGTCAAAATAAAGTGTTTGTTGATGATCTTTCGGTAATAATTTTGATAATTTTTTAGGCAAAAATGCACTGACAGATAAACCTAAACTGACAAAAAAATCAAAACGCTTTGGATATGGCATGACGTTTAAAATCATTTGGCGTAATATTTTTTTTCGCCAGGGAAGTTCAACTTTATTTGAAAGTGAAGAATTTGTTATCAGACTTTGACCAATTTCTAGTAAGTGATGATATTGAACACCAGAGGGACATGTTGTTTCACAATTCAGACAATTCAGACAGTTATCCAGATGCTGTTTTGTTTTCTCAGTGGGCTGTTTTCCCTCAAGAATCTGTTTAATTAAATATATCCGTCCTCTGGGACCATCTAATTCATCACCCAATAATTGATAGGTTGGACAAGTGGCATTACAGAAACCACAATGAACACAACTGCGTAAGATCTCATTCGCTTGTTGGCCCAATTGAGTTTTTTTATACGATTCTATTATATTTGTTTGCATAAAGCTTAAGTTTTAAGGTTCGGAATTTATATTTTTATGTAAGTACTACTATATGAGTAATCGAATGTAAGTACTCCATTAAAAATACTGATTTATAACTCAGGATAAATACACCCTGGATTAAGAATATGATTGGGATCAATTGCATGTTTTATCTGTTGATGTATTTTTAACATAGCAGGTGTTAGTGGGTGCTGTTTAGGAATCGTTTTTATTTGTTCCATATCAGTTTCATGCGTACGAAATAATTGTGCATGTCCCCCATATAATTGTGCTATTTGTCTGATCTTCTCAGCAGGTTGATTACTGGAAAACCATCGCAATGCTCCGCCCCAGTCAATTAGTTGTGCTCCCTCTGTTGTTATGGCTTGTTCAAAATCATCTTCATTAATATCCCTCGGAAGAGATAAACGCCACAAAGGTTGAGAAGAATCAAAAAATGACAATGTTTGTTCATTCAACTCAGACCAAAAGGTATTTTCAACTATTTCTAAATCAGTATGAGTCTGACTTATTTCATTATATGAAAAATCAACCCCTTTTTCTGAACCACCCAAACGGATATAGGCCTGACCATTCAGATGACAGGCAGCAGTGATCGGGTGTCCCGATATCAATAAGTTTTGGACCTTATGTGCAAATTGATTTGATGGAAGTGAAAATTTCAGTGATTGTTCTTTTGGAACTAAGGGTAATAATTTTAAAGAAATTTCAAGAATTACTCCAAGACTGCCATAGGAGCCTGTTATCAGTCGTGATAGATCATATCCTGCCACATTTTTCATGACCTCACCACCGAATTTTAATAACTCCCCTTTGCCATTAATGACTTTACAACCTAGAACAAAATCACGTGCTGAGCCGATAAAAGCCCTTGAAGGACCTGACAAACCAGCAGCAATCGTGCCGCCAATCGTGGCACTTTTTGAAAAGGCGGGGGGCTCAAAAGGCAACATTTGCCCCTTTTCTGATAATATTGTTTTGAGGTCAGACAATAAGGTACCACTACGAACTGTAATAGTTAATTCACTAGGAAAATAACTGACAATACCTTGATGCTCAGTTGTTGTCAGACTTTGCCCTGAAACAGCGTGAGTTAAAAATGATTTACTACCATTCCCTTGAATAGCTAATGGTTGTTTATTTTGATAGGCCGTTTGAACCTGAGCCAGTAATGTATCTGTTTGATCAGATTCTTTTATATAAGCAGACATAAATTAAAAACGTTCCAGTTCCGGATGAGGTAATTGACCATGATGTACATGCAAAGCACCAAATTCAGCGCAACGGTGCAACAATGGGATACCTTTACCCGGATTTAATAAATTCTTGGTATCAAAGGCTGTTTTGATATCCAGAAATTGCTGTAGTTCTGACGCATTAAACTGGATACACATTTGATCCAGCTTTTCCACACCAACGCCATGTTCTCCGGTTATAGTACCACCTAATTCAACACAGGCCGAGAGGATTTCTCCTCCCATTTTTTCGGTTTCATCCAGCTGTCCTGGAATATTGGCATCATATAAAATCAAGGGATGCAAATTACCATCCCCCGCATGAAATACATTGACAACAGCCAGGCCATATTCTTCTGATAAGTCATGAATACGTTGTAAAATTTTACCCAACTGAAAGCGTGGAATGGTGCCATCCATACAATAATAATCTGGAGACAAGCGTCCAACAGCAGGAAATGCCGCTTTACGGCCTGCCCAAAAGGTTTTACGTTGTTCTTCATCTACAGCAATCTGAATATCCATTGCGCCACTTTGCTTAAGAACCTTCTGCACTTGCTCAATTTGTGCATCCACTTCGGCCAGAGAACCATCAACTTCACATAGTAATATTGCAGCAGCGTCCACAGGATAGCCCGCATGAATAAAATCTTCAGCCGCTCTAATGGCGGATTTATCCATCAATTCCAGGCCTGCAGGAATAATTCCATTCGAAATAATTTTACTGACGGCTTCTCCTGCCGTTGTCACTTGATCAAAGGATGCCATCAAAACTTTAATGACCTTGGGTTTGACCAATAGCTTAACCAGAACTTCAACCACAACACCTAACATGCCTTCTGAACCATGCATCAGAGCTAATACATCATAACCTGGACTATCCAGTGCCTCACTACCAATTTCAAGTAAGTCACCTTCCATCGTAATGACTTTCAATTGCAAAACATTGTGTATCGTCAGTCCATACTTAAGACAGTGCACACCACCGGCATTTTCAGCCACATTACCGCCAATAGAACAGGCAATTTGTGAAGAAGGATCGGGTGCATAATACAAACCATGAGCACTGACCGCCTCTGAAATGGCCAAATTTCTAACTCCAGGCTGTACTCTGGCAGTAAAATTATCCTGATCAATCTCTATAATTTTATTAAGTTTAGCCAGACTAAGAACAATACCGTTTTCAAGCGGCAAGGCTCCTCCTGATAAGCTGGTTCCTGCACCTCTTGTCACAACGGCAATTTCATATTGATAACAAATGCGAAGAATAGACTGAATTTGTTCAATTGTTTCTGGCAAAAGAACCATCAGAGGCAGCTGACGATATGCTGAAAGTCCATCACACTCATAAGGTTTTAAATCTTCAGTCTCAAAAAGTAACGAGTTTTCAGGTACTATTGAAGCGAAAATTTGCACAAGCTCATGCTTATTGATCTGGTTATTAATTCCCCAATCATCAATTTTCAATATTATAAAACTCCCTCGTTATCAGTGATTTTCTGTCATTTTTAGTGATTAACCGACCATTAGGCTGGGTTAATTTGGAATTTAATATAACTGCCTATTGTAATTTTTTCAAGAACTACTCATAATAACCCACTAAATTAATCAAGTATTGTATTTTTTACAATCTTGCTATGATAGAATTATGACTAAAGTTAATACCCACATTTTTAAGGAATTTACTATGACCGACAGCTTTAATCCTTCAGTTAGAACTCTTATGGGTCCTGGCCCTTCAGATGTTCCACCCAGAATATTATCTGCTCTGGCAAGACCGACCATCGGTCATCTTGACCCTGAATTTGTCACAATGATGGATGAAGTCAAAGGTCTTCTTCAGTATGTTTTTCAAACAAAAAATGAATTAACTATTCCTGTCTCAGCGCCAGGTTCTGCTGGTATGGAATGTTGTTTTGTTAATCTGGTTGAAGCCGGAGATAAAGTCATTGTTTGTCAAAATGGTGTCTTTGGCGGACGCATGAAAGAAAATGTTGAACGCCTGGGTGCAACAGCCATTATGGTTGAAGATGAATGGGGCAAAGCCGTTGATGTATCTAAAGTCGAACAAGCACTTAAGGATAATCCAGATGCAAAAATTGTTGCTTTTGTCCACGCTGAAACATCAACTGGTGTCTGTTCTGATGCTAAAGCTTTATGTGACTTAGCACACCAACATGATTGTATTACTATTGTGGATGCGGTGACCTCATTAGGTGGTTCTGAGCTAAAAGTGGATGAGTGGGGAATTGATGCCATCTATTCTGGTACACAAAAATGTTTATCCTGTGTACCTGGTCTATCGCCTGTTAGCTTTAATGAAAAAGCAATTGAAATCATTAAAAATAGAAAATCTAAGGTTAGCAGCTGGTTTTTAGATCTTAATCTGGTCATGGGCTATTGGGGACCAAATGCAAAACGTGCGTATCACCATACGGCGCCAGTTAATGCACTCTACGCATTACATGAGTCATTGGTTATTGTAAAGCAGGAAGGCCTGGAAAATTCCTGGGCTCGCCATAAGCACCATCATTTAGCTTTACGTGCTGGCTTTGAAGCAATGGGATTGGAATTTGTTGTTGCTGAAGATGATCGCTTGC
>JAPHSW010000033.1 GCA_026196615.1 Gammaproteobacteria bacterium
ATTTTAGTCATGATGGATGCTCCTTTTTACTTAATCGTTTCACTTTAAGTATGGCACATTGTGATGCCGATCCTGGGGTGTCCATCTCATCACCCATCTATTAGGGTAAGAGATGGCTATCTAATAGATGGGTGTGTGCAATCACTAAGATAATCAATCTTGGTGACTCTCCTTTGAATGCAATTTATGTTGTGCCTTTTTTAATATCCATGAAAAGTTGTTTTCTTCGACAAAGGTATAGCTACATTCCTTGGGTAGAACGGCTCCAGTAAAGTACATTTCCGGTTCTGGAAACGAATGACATATGGGTAGTCGTTGTTCATGATCCTGACAGGAATGATCAGGCTTCAGCCACTGGCATCGGAAGCGTAAATTTCCCGAGTAGTCTCGGTCAATAATCTGAAAACGTTCCAGTTCTGGGTATTCGTTACTCAATTGGAGAAATCTTTTTTTTGACGAAAAAGAACGGCCATAGGACTGAAGTTTAATCGAAGAGCAGCAAGCGCCACACATTGAACAAGAGCCACCTATTTTCACATGTTTATGGGTTATTTTTAGGCGCAGGTAGCGGTACCAGCCTCGTAAATTATAGTTAAACAATCGATCAATTATTTCTGACATCATAGGAGCTAAGGGTAGCATTTTCAATGCTACTTTTCAAAGATAAAGCAGGGATTAAGGGTAGTAGAGGACACCCTAATGCATTAGGGTGATAATCTAAAAACATATTTTGAAAGTGAGGTGGATCGTTTATATGATGAGGAGTTATTTCGGCCTGAACTTTATGTCCAAGTAAAACAATCAAAAGCTTTCATGAAGAAATACCATACTGAAAAAATAGAGCTAAATGATTTGGTTGTGGCTGCATTTATGTCTCGATTTCATTATGTCAGAATGTTTCAAAGGATGTATGGTTTAACGCCAAGTAAGTTCCAGAAAATTCATAAAAGCAATCTAGAATAAGTATTTTGCCACGCTCTAGTTATCATTGGCTTTTTCTTAAGAGATAAGGAGCGTATAAAAAATGATCAAAATATACGTAACAAGTGTCCCAGTTGAAGATCAAGAAAAGGCATTGGATTTTTACACACGTGTTTTAGGTTTTATCAAGAAAAAAGATATTCCTTTAGGAGAACACAAGTGGCTAACCGTTGTATCCTCAGAAGAGCTATCTGGAATTGAGCTTTTGCTAGAACCTATGGGATTTGAACCGGCAAAATTATACCAACAGTCGCTGAAAGAGGCTGGTATCCCGCGGACATCCTTCGCTGTTGACGACATAGACAAAGAATATGAGAGGCTCTCCGAGCAAGGGGTGGAATTTTCAATATCCCCTAGGGAGGCTGGAACCGTCAAGATTGCAGTGCTTGATGATACATGTGGAAATTATATCCAACTGATGCAAGAGTTATAGAGGCAATCAGTTTGATGGAGTAGGCTCAATAAGTATCAAGGCCAGCCAGAGGGATCAAAAACCGCCGCTTCGCTCTGGTTTTTCGTCGCCTGCTGACGGCGTTAGATACTAGTCATAAGGAAGTCAATTGCGCCAAGTATTTCGTACCTCAGACTTTCAAGAGAAGTAACCTTTTTTTTAAGCATCGTTTTGGGCATTGATGTCATTTGGTGAGTAAGTAACACATACTGTTCATCATCAACTGTTATTATTGGGCAGAGTTTTTTTGCATTTGTTTGCTTTAGAATGTTGTGTGGTGACAAAGGAATTACAATTCTAGAATTAAGCTCATCAAAAAAATCATTTTGTACATCAACAAGGTAAGGGTATGTTTTTTTTGAATTTTTGTTTTCATTTTTATAAAGTGTAAATTGACTCATTAAAAATCCCTGTAAGAATCAGAAAAGAGCCCATTGTTTTCTGCTAATTCGTTTAACGCATTGATGGCTTCTTTATTTTCTATTTGCCATTTTTTACGTTCAGCTTTTCTAACATCAGAAACTAGGGCATGTTCTAATGTTGCCGATAAATTGATTTTTAAATTACGAGCCTTTATAAGTAAGTCACTGTTTATAGATAGATTTGTTGCTTTTTTAGGTGCATTTTCATCATAGACTTGCTGCATTAGGATAACTCCATTGTTTAAATGCGTATTATATATGCGTATAATTAATGCTATCACATGAATTATGATCTAACAAGGTCATGCTCAGGAAATTCTGGTCTTAGCGATTATTGAAAACTGAATTTTTGTTTAAATTTTATTCAATAAATACAGTCTTTTGGAAAGCATACAAAAGTGTATATTCATTTTCAGTCAAAGCTTTCATAGTTTCTTTTTTCGAGGTTTTTTACTGATTCTACTTGCTGTTTGGTATTTTTGGTACAGACTAAACTGTCCAATAGCAAGATTTCTAAAGGCCGTAAGCCCTAACCAGGTCACTCACGTGGAAAATCTGGTTGTTGCTTGAACTCAAAATTCTGAGCTTTGAGTGAACAAAACGTGTCCACTATTTGTGGGTAACTACATTAAATGAAAATGGGCATAGCTGTGTTTGACAATGCTATACCCATATTATGAATTGCTCTGGTGTTGCAGATTAAATCGCCAGATACTGCTGTCTAAGTTCTTCGTCATCCAGAACTTCTTGTGCAAGACCATCAAAGACAATTTGTCCCATATCAACAATAATTGCTCGGTCAGCAAGTCGTAATGCTGCAATGGCATTTTGCTCAACAATAATTGTTGTAATACCGAGCTTCTTAATACTATCCAGAATGCTTTCGATTTCGTGAACAATGACGGGAGCCAGACCTTCATAAGGTTCATCTAGAAGGAGCAATTTAATGTCTCTTGCCAATGCACGTGCAATAGCCAGCATTTGTTGCTCACCACCAGATAATGTTATACCACTTTGATCTTTACGTTCACCCAGTCGTGGAAAATGTTCGTAGATTCGTTCAATCGTCCAGCCAATAGGTTCTGCGATTTGAGCGAGTTTAAGATTTTCTTCAACTGTCAGTCCACCAATGATGCATCGGTCTTCCTGTACTAAGGAAATACCATGTTGAGCAGCCTGAAAAGATTTCATGCTGTGTACAGGCTGATGGTCAAGCCAGACTTCACCATGTTTTAGTTGTGGTTCTGATGCACGGGCAATTGAACGCAATATTGATGTCTTACCTGCTCCGTTACGACCAAGCAGGGCAATAATTTCACCTTCACGAACATCAAAACTGACGCCTTGAACAATATAACTTTCTCCATAGTAAGAGTGGAGATCCCAGCAGGAGAAAAAAGCCGGGGAATTACCAGTATTTGAAATAATAGGTGCGACTGGGGCGTGTTTAGTCTTACTCATAAATGTGCTCCACCTAAATAGGCTTCTTGTACTTTTGGGCTGCCTTTAATTTCATCAGGTGTTCCTGAAGCAATAATGGTTCCCTGTGCCAAAACTGAAATATGATCTGCAACACTAAAGACAACATGCATATCATGTTCAATAATGATTTTGGTCATACCACCTTCTTTAATCTTCATTAATAGATCAATGGTTTTATTGGTATCATGACGTGCCATACCTGCGGTGGGTTCATCCAATAGTAATAATTTAGGATGTTGTACCAGACACATCGCTAATTCAAGGCGCCTTTTATCACCACGAGATAAACTACCTGCATGTGAGTGCTGTTTTCCCATGAGGCCAATTTCAGTTAGGATTTGGCAAGCTTCATCCTCAATTTCTGTTTCATTGGACAGACTGCGGAAGAGATTCATTTTAAATGCCCCTTCACGTGTGGCAAAAGCGGTAATCATGACATTTTGCAATAAACTTAAGTCAGGAAAAATCTCTGGCGTTTGAAATACCCGTGAAATACCAGCCTGGTTAATTTCATGAGGGGCTTTACCAATCATGTTTTCACCATTAAAGGTGACAGTGCCACTGTCTGGAGCCAGTTGACCAATACAAACGTTCAACATTGTGGATTTGCCTGCACCGTTAGGACCAATGATTGCGTGTACTTTGCCTTCTTCGATTTTTAGGTTGAGATCATGCAATGCTTTAAGGCCACCAAAGGATTTTTGTACGTTATCAATTTCTAAAATTGTATTATTCATAATTTACTCTTTTTAACAAAAGTTATCCTTTTTCTTACTGACCAGTCTCTGTTGCTTTTTCTGTGGGAGAGGGCTCAGCTTCTTTTTTGGAAAAGCGTTTTTTTATCAGATTCATGCCTTCCATAATGCCACCCGGTAAGAAAATAACAATTAAGACAAATAGTGCACCTAATGTCAGGTGCCAGCCTTCACCAACAAAGGGAGAGGTCAGGGTAACCATAACAGTGGCTAACCAGTCCGGCATAAATGCATAAGCTTGATGCAGTGCTTGCTCATTTAGTGCTGAGAAAATATTCTCAAAATATTTAATGATACCAACGCCGAGCATTGGACCAATTAAAGTGCCTACACCGCCTAATATTGTCATAAGAACCACTTCACCAGAAGCCGTCCACTGCATACGTTCTGCACCTGCCAGAGGATCGGTTGCGGCCATTAGACCACCAGCTAAACCTGCATACATACCTGAAATAACAAAAGCGGTCAAAAGGTAAGGCTTGGTGTTGTATCCGGTATATTTCATGCGAGTTTGATTTGATTTTATGGCTCTGAGTTTAGTTCCAAAAGGCGAATGGAAAATTCTCTGAGAGATAAAAAAGGCAATAATCAATAATACGGCACAAATATAAAAACCTGAATAACCACTCATTGAGAAACCAAAAAAGTCAGTGGATGGTAAACCTTCGCCTGCTTCAGAAAATAGACGGTCAAGGATTCTGGCATCATCTCTGGCAAGTTGCAGACCTGTTTCACCATTGGTGATAGGGGTCAGTACAGAGTAAGCCAGGTTATAAGACATCTGTGCAAATGCGAGCGTGAGAATTGAGAAATAAATACCTGAACGACGCAGGGTAATAAAGCCAATTAATAGTGCAAATAAGCCCGAGAGCAAAACACTGAAGACAAGCGCTGGCAAAATATTCATGGTGAGCAGTTTAAATGACCAGACCGCAGTATATGAACCGATACCCAAAAATGCAGCATGTCCAAATGAGAGATAGCCGGTTAAACCAAAGAGAATATTGTAACCCACTGCAAAGATGCCAAAGATAGCAAATTTTTGCAGTAGATCAGGGTAGCTTGCACCCAGTGGTTCTAACCACACAGGCATTGTTAGTATGACAGCTGAGAAAATCAGCATGACAACCATATCTTGTTTTATTGTAGGTGTTTTCATAATTAGTCCTCCATTACCCCTTTGCGTCCTAATAAGCCACGCGGCCTTACTAATAAGATAACAACTGCAACGAGATAAATAATAACTTGGTCAATACCAGGGATAATTGATTTAACTTCATTCATTGAGGCAAATGATTGTAATATACCCAGTAAGAATCCGGCGGCAACTGCACCGCCCAGAGAACCCATACCACCAACAACAACGACGACAAATGATAATACTAGAAAATCCATACCCATGTGATAATCAGGGGGTAAAATAGGTGCATACATAACACCTGCCAGTCCGGTAACAACCGCAGCCAGCCCGAAGACCACTGTAAATCGTCGTTCAACATCAATACCTAGTAGGCCAACGGTTTCACGATCCATCATACCAGCCCGAACTACCATACCGTATGTTGTCATGTTCAAGAATGCAAACACACCGGCGATGACTATTCCAGAAAAGAGCAGATAAATAAGACGCCACCAGGGGTAAACAACCGATTCTCCCATGCCAAATAAAACACCAATGGGTGCACTGCCAGAGACAATTTCTGGAGCAGGCATTGGAATCGGGTTAGCTCCAAACATTGATTTAATCACTTCCTGAAGGACGATAGCCAATCCAAACGTCACTAGAATTTGTTCTGCATGGCTACGCTTGTAGAAGTGTCGAATTAAGCCTCGCTCCATAATCAAACCAATAAGAAGCATGACAGGAATGGCAAACAGGATGGAAAGCGGTACTGCTAAATCAATAATCGTTGTACCATAATCACCAAACCAGATTTCCAGATAAGGTTGTTCTTTAAAAGCATCAAAGAAAGTAATGCTTTCATCTTTTACCTGTTTTGACAGAGTTAATAATTTGTAAAAACTGACAGAACAAAAAGCACCAAGCATAAATAAAGCGCCATGTGCAAAGTTAACGACCCCGAGTGTACCAAATACAAGGGTCAGGCCGAGAGCAATGAGTGCGTAAGCACCCCCTTTATCGAGCCCGTTGAGTATCTGGAGAAAGATTGCATCCATAGTTTACTACTTCTGTTAATGTTTAAAGATAAGAAAATTAAAAAATACTTGTCCATAAAGATTTTTTTAAGCACTCTTACAAGAGTGATTAAAAACATTTATGGACAAATACTGGAAATTCTCGGTAAAAAAAAAGCAGTACAAAATAGAATTTGTACTGCTTTATTATCAGAGGTTGATTAGACTTTATAAGGGCCTAATTCACCACCAAAGATCTTGGCATCATATTCAACCTGTGCGCGAGGCACTTCTTGAACGATTTCAAGTAAGTCAAACTGACTGGTTGGGTTTTCATTACCACGAACCACCAATACATCTTTGAAACACTGGTGATCTTCTGCACGGTATTCAGTTGCTCCGTTACCCATGCCATCAAATTTGAAGCCTTCTAATTGCTTAATGACTTCAGGTGGGTAGAAAGTACCAGCCATTTCACAGGCATTGGCATAAAGTAATGTTTGTACGTAACAAGTATGAGCTGCCTGTGATGGTGGGAATCCGTATTCACTACCAAAAGACTTAACAAAGGCTTGTGAACCTTTATCTTTTAATGCCCAGTTCCAGTTAGTTGTACCTAAAATACCTTTTAGGTTTTTACCAGCACCCTGTGCCATTAGACGTGAGTATAAAGGAACGATAATTTCAAATGTCTTACCATTAACTTGCTTATCTCTTAAACCGAATTGAACTGCTTGAGTTAGAGAGTTAATCATATCCTTACCATAGTGGTTAAGGATTAATGTATCTGCGCCAGAGTTTAAAATAGGAGTGATATACTGTGAGAAGTCACCTGCGCCAACTGGAGTCTTAACGGTTTTAACTGTTTTCCAGCCTAGTCCTTCTGTAGTTTCTTTAATGGATTCTTCTTGTGTCCAACCCCATGTATAGTCAGCAGTCAAATGGTATGCTGAACGGTCTGTACCCATTTCTTTTTTCAGTACAGGGCCGAGAGCTGAACCAGACATTTTGGCATTGAAGAAATGGCGGAAGCCATAACGACGCTTGTCTTTACCCGTTGTGTCGTTTGAGTGAGTTAGGCCAGCCATGAAGACAACGCCCATTTCTTGCGCCAAAGATTGTACAGCAATTGCAACACCAGAAGATGAACCACCAGAGAACATGATCACACCGTCTTTTTCAATCATACGCTTTGCAGAAGCACGAGCGGCATCAGACTTAGTTTGAGTATCACCAGTTACGTACTCTACTTTCTTTCCTAGAACACCATTACCTTTAAGGCTCAATGGCTTCATTGTATTCATTAAACCGCCATCACCTTCACCATTGAGATGTTTAACAGCCAGTTTGAATGCACGCAATTCATCAGCGCCTTCATCTGCGTATGCACCAGTTTGTGGTACGTTAAAACCTAATTTAATAGAGGCAGCTTTTCCTGGGTTATTTCTAAAGTTGTTTTCCGCCCAAGCCCCTCGGCTGAAAAACATTGGCATTGCACCGGCTGCTGAAAATGCACCAGCAGCTTTCATTATGTCACGACGTGACCAGCCTGCAGAATTCTTCTTTTCACTCATTAGTCTTTCCTTTGTTTTTGTATTTTCGGATTATTACTTATCCGATGATTTGGTGTAACTATATAAATCTGTATGTACTCGAAGAGTACAGTGAATTACTCTGTATTGCCTTGTACTTAATCTAAAAGTAAAAGCGATATTTGTGCCACATTGTATTTATCTTTAAAAACAGTTGCTTAGGCTATTGTTTTTGTGATGTATTATTAATGTGTTACTTTGAGTAACAGCTAATGTGTAAAAAGGTAACACATTAATCTTCTATTCGTATTAAGCGAAAGCCCCAGTTATCATTGCTGAAATTGGGGTATGAAATGTTTCTTGCGGTACAGGTTAACCAATTGGCTTTGTTGTACCAGCTGCCACCGCAGAGAATGTATTCATCACCTTTATTTGAGCAGGTCCACTCCCAGACATTACCATGCATATCGTAGAGTTCCCATGCGTTGGCTAAGCGAGGACCTGGCGTAGGCATGGTTTTACCTGTACCCATGACCATCATTCTGGGATCAGGTACATCGCCATACCAGTAATCTGTGATACTGCCTGCGCGACAGGCGTATTCCCACTGATCTTCCGTCGGTAATTGACATTTCCATCCGGTTTTTTCTGAGAGCCAGCGAGCATAGGTAATGGCATCCTGATAATTCACATTGACCACAGGGCGGTTGTCTCGACCCCAGCCATTATCTCCGGGCGGTTGTTGCCCTGTTTCAGCACAGTAACGATCAAACATTTCAAAAGTGACTGGTGTATTTAGCATTTTAAATGCAGGAAATGTTTTACTTTCAGGAATTACAGACCAGTTGGCCTCACATAACTTGCAAATACTGAAGAGCTTATTTTGCTGTTGATGTTCCTCTTCAATGAGTGCTTGTTGTTCTGCTGTATTAACCGCTTCCTCAGACGAAGGTTTAAGTGTTTGTTTAAGACAGTCATCTAATTTTTGTTGTGTCTGACTCAGCCTCAGTTCTAACTCTGAAATTTTTGTGTGGAGCTGAACAATTTCATCATTAGAGTTTTGCTGATTCATAATTGATTATTCTGAGTCTGTTGTTTTATGACAAAGTCATGAAAAATAACACTTTGTTGCATCAAATATTCAAAATGGGAATGGGTAAGTCGATAACAAATGGTGCTTTTATCTGCCCGATGAAGATAATTAACAGCTCGATTATTGGTGATTGCTTTTATCGGAAAACATTGGCCAACTTCCACTATTTTAATCTTATTATCAATGTTAGCGCTGACACGGCCATTTTTTACAATATAAAGACTTTCAGCCACACCATCCTGTGGTAACACAATTTCATCATGTTCAGAATAAAAGACCTGCTCAAGATGCATTGCTAAATATTCCTGATGGGCAGGTAGCATCTGTTTAAAGGGAACATATTGTTGTAAAAATGTTAAAGTTGGCTTCAATGCCTTAGAAGTGTCAGTCATTGCATCTTATTTTTTGTGAATTAACAGTTTTGTGATATTGCTTTAAATAATTTTAGAGAATAGAGCAATTTCAAGACCACTTAATATAAAATTCTTGTAAAACATATAGATAGGAATTATAGCTTCAAGGCATGAATTATTATTTTGAGATCACATTGTTACTTTAAGTAACGCTTTTATCACATCTCGCACACATTTTAATTTGATTAAGGAAGAACTTAGCGAGAACATTTTTTAAGAGCTTAGTCATAAAAACAGAAGTTTTTGATAGGAATGTTACATAATTTTATAATGAATGTTTTTTATATCGTTCACATTCACTCAAATAAATTTCAGTACTTTTTGGCATGGGAGTACGTGCCCGGGTGATAAAGGCGATTAACCTGACTCCTTCTTTTAATATGTGTTTGACGACTATGCCATCCAGCAGTGAAACATTGTCAAGAGTTGTATCATGGTCAGGTATATAACTTGTTATCTCTTCGCCAGCCACTACAAAATCTGTCCATACATCAAAGATATCATTATCGGTTCTTAATATTTCGCACTTACGATGAGCTGTACTAGCATATTCCATGATTAATGTATGAAGCCCGAGGAAGCGTGGATCATCTTTAATACAATTAATCATAAAGTCTGATACTTGTTCAATGTTTTTCATTGTCATGGCAATCTTGATATATCGACTTTCATAGAAGTCATCTATTGACATGATAAAGGCTTTAAAAGGTTCACCCCATAATTCATCAATACCTTCATCACCATTACGATGTTTAACAAGCTTTCCAAATTCCAGTGCCTCACGAAGACATAGACCACAAGTATGCATCAGGTCATTATCAGGTAGTATTTCAACACCACATGCTTCTAAGTCAACAAGATGTGTAAATATATCTGCTGCACGATTGAATAGTGCACCGGCGAGCATAGCACCTTTGACTCGTTTTTTTTGCGGATCTTGTTCGGCTTTATAAGCATCTCGAACGTCATCAAGTAACTTTCCTGGTATATTAATACCATGTTCCATATGATTGAATAAACGACGAGTCAATGATTGAATTAAGCTTTTTTTAGCTGATAGGTTATCTAAGGGAGGCTCATAACACTTTATCCAGTAACCATCATAATAGACTTTTGTTTCGCCATTGATCTCTTTGCGAAAGCCATTTTCAATAGCTGAGTTCATATTATGTTGATACCTATGTTTTTTTGTATTCTTATAATTAATAATAACTGAGAATATTGAGATTACCAGATCTGATTTAGCCTTTTATGTTTATAAGGTGTATTCCAGGCTAGTTCTTCACTTGAATATATTTTCTATTGTAAAAAATAATTCGCCAGAAAAGATGATTGGCATAATATAAGAAAAGAACTAAAATTTATAACTATTAATAGTTTTGTTTCTGTAATTAATAGTTTCGGCAGGAGTTTTCTATGAAAAAAACAACCCAGCTTATTTTTGGTCTGTTCTTATTAATTGTTTCAACATCTGCAATTTCATTCAGTTTTAAAAGTAGTGATTTTAGTACCGGTGGCGATAGCTATGATCGAGAAGATTGTGATACTGATGCCTGGAGCAGTAATGAGTGTAGTAATGATCCAAAAAGCAATAAGAGTCCCATGAGATGGAGTAGTGGTGACTGGAAAACGGGTCGTTGGGGCGGAGGTCCCTTTAGTACGGATAGCAGAAGCTGGGGTAGAGCTCCATGGAATTGGGGAGGGAGAAATAACCCTTGGAGTAGTTCTCCCTCGAACTGGAATAACAGGCAGTGGGGAGGTAATGGGAGATCATGGAATAGAGGTAATTATGGTAGCCCATACTATGGTAATCAATTCTATGGTAATCCATACTATCATGGTCCTTACGGTGGTTATGGCCAATATTATCGCTATGGCCCTTATGGTAATCCTTATAATATGGGATCAGCTCCAACGCCTAAGATGCCTGATCTGAACCAAATACCTCCAACACCGAGTGAAGATGCTGACGAAACAAAACTGAAAGAATAAAGAGTTATGATTAGTTAACATTGATGTGATGACTAAGAATTTCATTGATTCAACCATCATAGATAAATTGTCCACTCTAGTTTCAATTGGTTTATTATTTTTTTTGATGTCAAAACCTGATACTAAAATAAAATTGATTAATCATGTTTTGACTGTTTATTAAACAATAGACTATCTCCCTCCAGATTTATTCAATTAAGTATTTTGAGCATGTCTGTTTGTAATGTGCTACTATTTGATGAAATAAATTATTTCATCAAGCTTCTATATATTACAAATAAATAAGGACTCAATTATGCTAAATAAAAAAATAATAATTTTAATAGTACTTTCATTATTTTTGATTGGTTGTCGTACAGCACCTATTCAGGATATCACTGATGCACCGATTAATACGGCTTCAGGAGAAGTGCCATCTCTTTCTTTAATCGCTCGTGAAATTGTAGAAGCAGGCTCGCAATTAGGCTGGCAGATGAAAAAAATGAAGCCTGGTCATATCATAGGAACTTTATATTTAAGAACACATATGGTTAAAGTTGATATTGCTTATACTCAGACGAACTATTCTATTACTTATAATGACAGCAGTAAGATGAATTATGATGGGGAAAACATCCATAGTAACTATAATAGTTGGTTGCAGAATTTAAGTAATATGATCAATTCTCAAGTTTTTAACGCGACAAATTAAAACGCAGACCTATTTTTTCTGTGGTGGTCTGTTTGTTATTGCAGCAAATAGATCTCTAAGATTAAAGTGAGTAGTTACTAGCCTTCGAGCGACCATTTTGGTAATTTTTTTGATATCTTGCAAGGGTTGGAAATGACTCTCTCGTCTATTTTTATGATAAATGGTTGGGATATTCACGGTACTGGTATAATGTCCCTGCCAGGCTGCTTCAATAATGACTTCACTTTCAAAAACGAATCCTTCACTTTTTTTCAGGTTACTGATCTTTTTTAACAGTGTGAGTGGATAAAGACGAAAACCAGATTGGCTGTCAATGACACCATAACCTGCCGCCCAGGAGATCCAAAAATTAGCAAAACGATTGGCCAAAAAACGACCTAAAGGTTGAGTTTTTAAGTTTCGTTCTCTTGCTCCAATTATTAAGTGTTCAGGGTGTTTTAGATGAGCCTTTAATAAAGTGGGAATATCTTCTGCACGGTGTTGACCATCACCATCCATAGTAATGACCACATCAATATTTTGCTGAATGGCTTGATCAAAAGCACGCCACAAACTGCCAGCTTTTCCTAAGTTTTGAGAATTATGAAAAATTTGTATTGGTTGAAGAGCTTCTGTTTGTTGAAGGCTTTTTACTGGCCGATGGCTCATAATTGAATCTAAAATAGAGGCTGTTTTATCGCTGGAGGCGTCATTGATGATTAATAGTTGATCAGGCTTTTGTTCTAAAACATTTTCAACCAATGCCTTGATTGTAGCTTCTTCATTGTAGGCTGGGATAACAACCATATAGTTGAGTTCACTGCTTACAGCAGAACTCATACCATGCCACCATTAATTGAAATAACTTGACCAGAAATATAAGCGGCTTCATCAGAGGCAAGAAAGCTCACCAGAGAAGCGACCTCACTGGCTTTGCCTGCACGTTGCATAGGCACTATCTGTCGAATCTTTTCAGGAGGAAAACTATCTTCACTCATGGTTGTTTTGATAATTCCAGGTGCAACCACATTTGCTGTGATACCTCTTGATGACAGTTCAATTGATAATGATTTACAAGCACCACTTAAGCCTGCTTTTGCTGCAGCATAATTTGCTTGACCACGATTGCCTGTGATGCCTGCAATAGAACTAATAGCTATGACCCTTCCCCAACGAGTTTTCATCATGGGTAACATGACGGGTTGAGTAATATTAAAAAAACCATGAAGGGAAACATCAATGACATTATCCCATTGTGCTTTGTTCATGCCAGCAAGTGGTGCATCTAGATGAATTCCAGCATTATGAATCAAAATCTGTATGGGATGTGTTTGCATCAGTTCTGTTAGTTTATTGGTGGTTTGTTCAAAATCAGTGATATCAAATTGAATGGCTTGAGCAGAGCCACCACTCTTAATAATTGAATTAACCAAAGTTTGAGCTTTTGCCAAATTTTGATTGGCATGGACGATAACATGGTGTCCATCAGTTGCCAGACGTTGGCAAATCGCTTGACCAATCTCACCGCTACCACCTGTTACAAGAGCATGCTTCATATGTCGATTTTTGTGTCTAAAAGATTATAAAGAGTTTCAGTTACCGAGTTTGACTTAAAAAAACAGTTATTTTACCTGAAATGAAAGACTCTTGCTCACAACTTATGTCAAATTGGTAGGTAAAGCCATTCTCGTTGCTCATGAGTTGCTTGACATAGATGAGCAGTGGTTCTTGCTTTTCAATTGATTTTATATCTGGAAGAAAAGGTTTTTTTATTTCAATATTGCGGACGCTGACTATATAACCTGCTTGTGAAATGTCAGATAACAAAGAGCCGTGTATTGCCATTGCTTGAGCTGCATATTCAATACCATTAATTGTGCTGATGGTGCCATTGAGGCGCAGAGGATTATCTGCATTCAAATGGCTATTGGCAAGTGCAGTCAATGAAATATTGTCAGATTGGATTACCTTATCTAATAAGCTCATCTTTCCAGAGTGAGGTAGTCGTTCTTCAATGTTAATGTGATCGAGTATTATTTTAGTCATGCTTCAGAGGTCTTATTATAATGTTCATCCCCTGTTCAAAATAAGGCAGGGTAATGGTCTCTGAATAGAGATTTGTTTTATCCTCTGAATTTGCGATCACATTCAGCACAGGCAATATTATTGCTTGTGGGTTGGATAAACGCAATTGTTCTAAAATATCTGATGATAAAGTGCTTAATGCTTTACTACCATCTCCCACCGATATTTCCAGTTTGGCCAGTGCATTGTTTGAATTTTGGCTCAATGTCAGTGCACAAGCGAATTCCTCTGTGGCATTGAATTGAGAATCAAAGGCTTGTGGAGGGACTTCGTCATAACAAACCAGAAGGCAATCTCTATGTTGTTTGTTGTCACTGGCATTTAATTGCACGATTGCTTCAAGCAAACTTGCAGTAAGACTGTCTGTATATGCGGTAATACTGGTACTGGCTGTCTGTGATTGAGTGGCAATAGACCAATAGCCGGAGGGTGCATTATGAACTGAGTTATGAAATCGTGTGGGTGACACTGGACGCCCATCCATGGCGAGCGCTAGACTAATCTGATTAAATGTCGTTAAGTCACCATTACAGCTGGAAAAAATTTGCAGGCATTGATTGAGTTCTTCCTGAGTCCCTGTTTGTTGTGCCGCAGATAAGGCTAATTGTGTGACTCGGGTCGCTCGTCGATGTTCATTAGCGGGTAAGAGTGTTTCAAGTTTTTTGTCGACAGGGCTTAGAATGTATTGGTCGGGGCATTGAAGTGCTGTTCGGGCTTCAGACCAACTTTTAATTCCTGGTGCTGTAATGCCAACCGATTTTAAATAGGCAGTTAGCATATGTTATCACCTAAAATTAGACAACAATTATTGCCGCCAAATCCAAAAGAGTTACTGGCAACAGTATGTACGGATGATGAGAGTGTTTTTTCTAAAATTGGTTGGGTAAATGTTGGATCAGGCGTTAAAGTATTTAGACTCTGAGGCATAAAATTGTGTTGAATGCATAGTGTACTGTATATGGCTTCGACACCACCAGCAGCCCCTAAAGTATGTCCAGTCCAACCTTTTGTTGAACTGCATGCGACTGGAAGGGAGAAAACTTGCGCGAGAGCTTTGTCTTCCATTTGATCATTCACTGGTGTTGCAGTACCGTGTAAATTAACATAATCAATGTCACTTGAATTGATTTCTGAGCGCTCTATTGCCTGCTGCATAGCCTGAAATGCGCCTCGGCCTTCTGGGTGAGGTGAGGACATATGATAGGCATCGGAACTTTCCCCATAACCTCTTAGGTAAACAGGTGACTGTTGATCGGGTTGTCTCTCTGCTTTTTCTAACAAAATAAAGGCAGCTCCTTCACCAATGGAGAGGCCATTGCGATTTTTATCAGCGGGTCGACATATATCCGGAGCAACTAATTCCAGAGAATTAAAACCGTAAAGTGTGGTTAAACAGAGACTATCAACACCACCAACAATAGCTGCATCACATAGGCCAAGCTCAATATAGCGTGCAGCACTGGCAAAGACTTTTGCACTGGAAGAGCATGCTGTTGAAACAACTTGTGCAGGGCCTTTTAATTGATATAGATTGCGTACAAATTCAGCCACTGAGAAACTATTATGTTGCTCCCTGAAGTGTGAGGAGCCAGGTAATATACCTGTGGATTGAAATAATTCTGTTTGATAAATCAGTTCTGTACTGAGAATACCTGAGGTTGAAGTACCTAAAAAAATGCCCACACGATGGGCTCCATAATTTTGTTTGGCGTTATTGATTGCAAGGCTGAAATCATCTTGTTGTAATGCGAGATAAGCCAGTTGATTATTACGGCATTGATAGTTTGTTAAGTCATTTGGTAAATTTTGCTCTTCTATACCCTCAACACGGCCTATCCAGGTGTCTAATTCAGCATCAAGAAAATTATTCTTTCTTAATCCGGTGGAACCATTTTTTAGTGCGTCAAGATTTTCTTGATTGCCGCAACCTGCAGCAGTCGTAACAGTAAAATGGGATAAAATTAATGGTGAAGAAGAAATGGTCATCTATCCTGTCGTTTTAGTAACAAATGCACGGGCTAATAAATAAGAATACAGTGCGCCTAAAGAAGCTGTTAAACCAATGGCTTTAAGTACAGGTAAATCAGACAGGCTCAGTGCTCCAAACATAATCAAAGTTGATATCAGGCAAATTATAACAGAAACTTGTGAGATTTCAGTGGATTGTGTGATTTCATTTGAACTCTGAGAAGGGAGTATCATAAAAATACTATAATCAATTCCTAGACCAATCACTAATAATAATGTCACCAGATGAAAAATGGACAGGCTATAACCCAGAAGAAGTAAACTGGCAATAGTTAAGATAATCGCACCTGTAAAAGGCCAGGCTATGATGAACAGTTTAGATAGCTTTTTGTTATGAAAGAAGAGTACTGATAAAATCAGAAGTGAGCCCAGGAGAAACCATAGAAATGCATCATTTCGATAATTACTTAGCATGGTCTCTGTTTGAGTTTTTAAATCTAATAGCTGAACAGAAAAATTAACGGATTGGTTTAAGTTTGCAATTGGAATCTCTTGCTGTACACCTTGTAGAAGAATAAGAGCCGTCCAGTTTTCTTTATCCAAAGACACTTTTACTGACTTATCAGATTCCTGATTTTGCTTATTTAAGAAAAGCAAAGTTTTTATTTTATCGGTTATGAAATCATTTTTTTGTTTAACTTGAACATCATTTGATAAAAATTGATAGGTAAGTGGTGGCATATTCTGACTTTGTTTAATTGATGCGATGAAGGGTAAAAATGCATCAATAGAAAGTTGATTTGTACTCAGTGCTTTTTCTAAACGCTGATAGAGTTCATTTATAGCAGGTAATTTTTTCTGTTGTTCTAGCTGAAATTGTTTACTCGGTAAATAATTGTTTGCCATATCATAATTAGCAATAATGGTTTGTTGTTTTAATTGTTCTAATAGTGGCTTTAGTAATTCAGATTGTTGTAAAACATCTTCAATAGAACTTGCTTGTAGTATCAATGCATAGCGTAATTCAGGTAATCCCATCGCATTACGTAATTCAAAATCTTGCTGTTTCTGTTTTTGTGGAATTGGACTCATAGCGGAAAGATTATTTTGCCACAAGCTGGATTGGTGAAAACCGATATAAAATAGAGCAATAACAGGAAGAATAATTGAGACTAAATAGGTTATTTTAGGTATTGGAAAGCGGACTAAAAAAAGCAATGTTTTTAATGATGATAAATGATTATTATTTTCTTTGTACACAGAAATTTGAGGAAGTAAGAAACGAGTCACTGTAGTAGCTGCAAGTAAACCGCTGATGGCAAATAAGCCTAGCTGACGTAAACCGGAAAAATCTGATAAAGTAATCGCTGAAAAACCGATGAGTGTGGTTATTAATCCTAAACGAAGTAGGGGCCAGATAGATTGCATAACCAAGACTGATGACATCTTGTTTTCAGTGGTTGATATATGTTGAGCTGAATCTTTTTTTGAAAATAAGAGGTGGCTATAAAAATGTACTGGATAATCAACTGCAATACCAATAATTGTAATACCAAAAGCGATGGTGATGCCATGAATAAAACCATCCATGATAATCACAGTGGTCATGCCTGTTAGAACTGCAAAACCTAAAGGTAAACCAGTAAGTATCAATATTTTAATAGAACGAAAAAGCCAGAAAAGAAAAAACATTAAGGTGAAAGACGCTATCATTGAAATGGTCTTTATTTGCGATCGGATGGATTTTTTAGATTCTATAGCAAACACGGGTGCGCCCGTTAAATGATAGTTAAAGTTAGAGTCGATTTGCATTATCTTATTCATAATTGATGAGATTGACTCAATGTTTCTTGTCTGCTGTTTGAGATCATATGCATTTGCACGAGTTTTGACAAATAGTAGGCTTTGTTGGTTTTGCTGATCAAACCAAACACCATGGTGTATTTTTAACTTTTCTGCTTGCCATTGCTTGAGCAAATTGAGCCAGATCATTTGAGGATCTTCAGAAAACAATTTCTGTTCCATTGGATTGGGCATAAATTGTAGTTTTTGTAATAAATGATTGAAGCTTTTACTCAAGCCTGCAATTGAAAAATCAGCTTCTGTATGGGAATGTAATAAATAACGGTATTGGTAATAAGGCTCAATTAATAGTTCAGAAAGTGATAAATGACCATTTTGTACAGAGAGAAATTCATTATTTTTTCTTAATTCCAGTGCTATTTTTTTATTAACATCAGCCAGGTGCTTTAATGAAAGAGGATTAGCAGGAGGAGTTGAAAGTGGTGTTTTTTCAGAGATGGCAATAACTATGATTTTACCTGCCTCACCCTGTGTGAGCTGGTGTTTCATGACGTTATCAAGAGTATTTTTCTTTTCTGAATTATTGTTTTCAGAAAGAAAATAACTAATATCAGAACGAACGCTAAATGAGTTGAATAAAAACAAGCTCAGGCTTAGAGTAAAAATGAACCATATTAATAATATTAGTTTAGAATGATGATCAAATTTTAAGTTCATTGTTTACTCTTTGATAAGGATTTTACTAAAAAGTAATTCTGAACGTTCGCCGCCCAAACCAGCCATATTTATTTTAATTATTTTTTTGTTATCAATGATAATATCAAATTTTTGATTTGTATGACTTTTTTCCTGGTCATCTTGTATAAAAGGATCTTTCACAAGTGATTCTAGTCTCAGGTGAGTTTGTCCATCTGTAATGGGTGTTATTTTAAATTGATAATACTTTATCAACTCTGTTGCTGTGCCTTTAAATAATCCAGAAAAAAGTGCTTTAAGTTGTTTAAACTGAGGGTAAGCATCTAAAGATACTTGTTTTTTTATGGGGGGTTCTAATGAAGATTTTGAATCATAAGCATAAAAAGTTAATTGATCCTGAATGATGACTACTTTATTTTTTTCTGGGCTGTCGACTTGTTTAATAAAAGTATCTGGACTGATGTATTCAATATAGCCATGATATTGTTGAGGTTCTTTAAAAAAAGCTGAAAAGCGTTTTTCTTCATAAGATAGCTTGATATGCTTTGTCTCTGAAAAAGGTGAGAGCAACTGTTGTAGCTCTGTAATCTCTTGTGCAGATATTATATTTGAAAAAAATAATAACAATGATAGAAAAGTCATGCTTCTTAAGCTGGATATCGTTACTTTATGCATTCTTATATTCACTATTGTCTTGCCAGAAATCATAAAAATTATACCAATTGTAAGGAGCTTTGATGGCATGTTGTTCTAAAATATCAGTGTATTCCTGCATAAGCTCTTGCAGTTTTAAATCTCGACTATCACGGGGTAAGTCAATTTTATCTCGTAATTTATGAAAATAGACATCATATTGATTGCCCCCCTGATGAAGAGCAAAACATAAAATAACTGGTGCTTTTAGTAAATAGGAAACAATTAACGGTCCAGTTGGAAAACTCACCTCTTTACCTAAGAAATGACAGCTTGTTGTGCGGTTATCTTGTTCAACTCTATCGGCTAACATACCAATAATGTAACCGTTTTCAATATCTTCCTGAACTTGTATCATGGCATCAGGAGTGCCAATGTGAATGACATCATGTTTTAGTTGAGGATTTAATTTCTCAAAGGCTTTATTAATATTTTGTTGATCATTATTGTACATTAATGCACGAATTTTGATGTTATGGGCTTTATTGGCAAGCGCTCTTAAAGCATCAAAATTCCCTAAGTGGGAACCTAATAATACAGCTCCTTTCCCCTGATTTACTAAGTCAGTGATTAGATGCTCATTATGTAGTTTGATATCAAATTTTTTAGTGTTTCCGGTGAGAAAAAACACACGATCTAATAGCATATTGGCAAAGCTGTAATAATGTTTATAGATCGCTATAATTCCGGGTGTTTTTTTATTGGCTGTTTGGAAGTTTCTTTTCAGATAGCGTTTGGAATATTTTAGTGTTGAAGAGGTAAGCATAAAATAAAGGACAATGGGAAACAAAAAAAGGCGACCAATAGTACGACCTAGATTTAAAATAATCCAGATAATTAAATCAATTAGCCAAGGACTACCGCGATCCTGAGTTTTTTTCCAACTTTCTTTTTTGTCTGAAATAATGTCACTCATAAGAGAAAGAACCTTTGGCTATCACTGTTTGTGCATTATCAACAATTTGAAAATTTATTGTTTTGTCATTTATTGCTTTATTATAAAAAATAGTGCACTGAATATCTGCTCGTAATAATTGAATAAACTTTGTATTGCTTATGTGCTTAATGGAGCGCCTGGTTTTTTCCTGCCATTTGCGTATAACCTGATCTAAAATAACGACACCTGGTACGATGGGATTATTTGGAAAATGCCCAGTAAGTGATGGATGTTCATGGCTAATAAACATTTGCTTCTCAAAAGAAATAATAGAATGGCTCATTTTATTCTTTGTCCTGTTGTCGCAATAGTTTTTTGAGTTCAGATTGAGGTAATTTCCCTGTTGCATTTCGTGGTAGAGATTCAACAACAAATATTTTTTTTGGAAGGAAAATACTTTCTATGCTGTGTTGTAAGTGAGTTCGTATTTTTTTGTTTATTTGTTGCTTATTAAATTTATTTGTTTGCTTTAAAACCACAAAGGCGATTAAACGATTCTCTGATAAATCATTGGTTTTATTTTCAATTTGAGAGTCTTCAAAATAACTATTTTGATAAAAGCAGGCATCACTCAATGCTTCATAAGATTGTAAGTGATGATTCAAATAAGCCAAAGATGTTCGCTTACCTGCTATATTGATCATATCTTCTTTACGGCCCTTAAGAATAAAATGTCGGTCATCTATGAGTTCAATAATATCATTAAAAAGAAATTTTTTGATTGAACGAAGGGTATTAATTTGAACGTCATTTTGATTGAGTACTTCCAGAGAAATATCATTCAGTACAGTCCATTGATTATTGGCTATTGTTCTTCTTGTTGCAATTGAGCCTACTTCAGTGCAACCAAAGATTTCCATAACATGGGCAGAGTACTGTTGTTCACATCGTTGTGCCAATTCTTCTTGTAATGGTGCCGTTGCTGAAATAAATTGTTCAACGTTAGGTAGTGAAACTTCAGTATTTATACATGCTTTTAAATGTAAGGGTGTGGTTATCACAGCAGTGGCAAGTAACTGCTGATTTTTTTCAGCAAAAAGTGACATTTCTTCTAGACACTGAGTGATATCTTGTGGAAAAAAAGGCTTGTTGGAATGAATGAGAAAACCATTTTGTAAAGCAACCATTATACTGGCTTCTAAACCATACATATGTTGAGCTGGTACAGTGGCTAATAACATATGTAAAGTTTTATTATTATTAGAATGATGAATAAAATCAGTAAAGAGAGTGTCCGTTAAATGTCTGCTGGAGATAATCAGATCATTCCACTGTTTAACATAGGGCTTTGGCTGTCCTGTACTTCCAGAGGTAAAAATAGTGACAACATGCTGATTGAGTTCAATTTCTGGAAGAATTGACAATAATGCTTTGTCAGATACTTGATTCTTTGAGGAGAAATAATAGTCACTTAATTGTTTTTTTAAATCAAATATCTGGAAATCGTTAAGAGCTTGTTCTGGATCGGATAAGACTAGAAGTGCTTTGTATTTATCCTTCAACTGCTCTAGAACGTGTGAAGTGATAGTGGATGGAAACAGACTGATAGTCTTCTTTTTTAGACCCAATAAAAAACCAATTAAAAAATAATAGCGCTCATCATATAAATTGAGAATATATTGGTGATCAGGTACTTTCTTAGAGAGATAATCAACAGTTATTAATAACTCTTTAAGAGTTATCCATCGGCCTTTAAAGAAAACAACGGGGGAATCTAATGACTTGTATTTAAATACTGGATGAGCTGACATTAACGTAGTAGCTCACGTTGATCAATGGTCATCAATTGTTGAATAAAACGAACCGGAGAGACCCATTGCTTAAACCAGAACATGCGAAATAGCCACTCTGCAATAAATAATATCAGCATTAATATGTAATTGATAAAATTGGTAAATAGAGACCAAATTTCCAATGAGGAAAAAAAAGTTAACACCAGTGTGTTGAATAGGATCAGTACAATCAATATAACCCAAACCCATGTCACTTTTTCTGTATAGTACATTACCTGAGGATCATCTTCTTTTTCTGTTAATTGGTAGAAACGACTAATCAGTGGTGTGTGACCAGGCAGCACTGAGCGTAGAAATGGGTACAAAATAAGTGAAATAATTATAAGCGGAGGTAAATAGATAACAGAATGATCAATCAAATAATATGAAAATAGGGCTATAAAACATAAGAGAAAAAAAATACCTGATTTAATGTTGAGCAATTTTTTTAATGTATTTTTACTGGATACATCTCTGCTTAAGCCAGAAGCAGAATAATTTGAAAAGGGTTGGGCAACGATTAAATAAAATATTGGCAATAAACAGGCACTGATATAAGGTACCTCATAGATAACACTGAGGTGTACGATCAGAGGGTAGAAAAAAAATTGAAATCGAGCAAGGGTGTCCAACATATCAATACTCGTTTTTTATTTTCTAGATGGTTTTATTATTGGCAATATGTTGAGCCAGAGTTCTTAAAGAGCGAAAAATTTCTCTATTTTTACTATCGTCTGAGCGTAATTGAAAACCGAATGTCTGAGTAATGGCCATTGCCAATTCTAATGCATCAATTGAATCTAGAGACAATCCTTCGCCAAAAAGATAATCTTCAGGATCAATATCTATGATTTCCAGCTCCAGATTTAAGGTATCAATGATGAGTTGTGCGGTTTGATTTTCCAGTTCTGTATCTTGTGCTAATTGGGTATTGCTTTGGTTCATATTACGCTAACTTTATAATTTTTGAATAACCCTGCTATTATACCATTTATTTTTTCAAGCCTGAAATCAGAATAATAGAAACTTAGGATTGAATTGTTTATGGCTGACTTGTTTATGCTATTACTGAAATGTTATTAAGAATATACTGCTTTTTATGAACAAAATTTAGCACATTTAAAGCAATTAGAGTCAAAATAACTATTTATCCATTGAAATTCATGTCTGGATAGTATTGATGGACAGCAATGTTAACTTTGGATTGCTCATGGGTATTGATAGCAAGGGCGTAATAAGTTGGACATTGTGATTGAGCTGTGGCTTAATTTTTATATCCGTTAAAAGAGGCATTAAAAAATGCCTTAACTCAGATCATGGTGAAATTATAATCAATATGATAGATTAGCGTACTTATTAGTTAAACGGAGTAAAATAGATGGATAACGAGATTAAAAAAAGAAAGCGTGGAAAGGGTCAAAAAATTTCATTATTTTTTTCTATTTTTTCTTATGTTCTGGCTGTAGTTTCTGCTGTTTTTGCTATTTATTGGAAAATGAATAATGGTACTCAATCACCGATTTTTGCCAGTGCACTTGCTAGCATTTTCTTTTGTGCCAGTTGCGGTTTTGTTCTTCAATTTATTGCAAATGCAAATTTGCCTGATTTTAACTTATCAGAAAAAAACTGAACTCATTTTTAGAAGCAAGTTAGGCCTATAAATTAAACTTAGTCTATTTTGCTTTTTTAGGAATATTTAGTCGATGTCGTTTTTCCCATAATGTCTTTCGACTGATCCCCAATTGTTTTGCTAGTTCTGTCTCTGTTTGGTGCTTGTTTTCTTTAAGAAAATGCACCAGATATTCATCCAAAGATAGTGTGTTGAGATCCTGAGATATCTCAGGATCTAACGAACCACATCCCCCGTCTTTTGAAGTAAGCGTTATTTCTTTAAATAAGGTAATGTGCTCAGGACAAATTTCATCTGTATCAGTGAGAATTAAAGCTCTCTCAATAATATTTTGCATTTCTCGAATATTCCCAGGCCAGTGGTATTCCTTAAATTTTTCTAACACTATAGGGGAAAATTTGACGGGGGCATGGGCCATTTTTTTACCCATATCTATGAGAAAATAATTGGCCAATTTAGTAATATCATCACCTCGTTCTTTTAATGGTGGTAAGGTGATATCAAAGACGTTCAAACGAAAATATAGATCGCTGCGAAAAAGATTGTCATCAACCATTTTCTGTAGATTTTTATGGGTGGCGGCAATTAATCGGATATCTATCTGTCGTGTTTGTGTGGAGCCAACACGTCTGACTTCATTTTCTTGTAGAACTCGAAGTAAGCGAGCCTGGACTTCAAGAGAAAGCTCTCCTATTTCATCAAGAAAAAGTGTTCCACCATTTGCTGCTTCTATTAAGCCGGGGTGATCATGATCCGCACCAGTAAAAGCACCTTTGTCATATCCAAATAGTTCTGATTCAATAAGGTTTTCTGCGATGGCAGCACAATTAATACTAATGAGTGTAGAGTTGTGGCGATCACTGAATTCATGAATGGCTCTAGCGACTAGTTCTTTTCCTGTTCCTGTTTCACCCAAAATTAAAACCGATGTATCCATTGGGGCTACTTTATGAATGATGCTGTTTATATCTAACATCGCAGGACAATCACCAATCATCCCAGAAATAGTATAGTCCTTGGCAATTTCTTTTTTCAGTGCAGAATTTTCCAGAGCCATTTGTCGCTCTTTCATTACTCTCTGGATCATTAAAATTAATTCTGCATGATCAAAAGGTTTTGAAATATAATCAATAGCACCTAATTTCATGGCATCAACGGCAGAGCTGACACTTGCATAACTGGTCATAATGATAATGGGAATATCAGAAAATTGTTCAATGAGAGAAGTACCTGGAGCGCCGGGTAATCTCAAGTCGCTGAGAATCAGATCAAAAGCTTGATCGTGGATCAGTTTCGTGGCTTCTTCAACGGTTTCAGCGATGCTGACCTGATAATTGTTTTTTTCCAATAATCTTTTTAAAGAGTCTCGAATGAGTTTCTCATCATCGATGACTAAAATTGTGTTCATGTCATGTCTCGTTGTAACTAATTGGAGTTATTTTTTGTTGCTCTTAATACATTTGGGTAAGGTAATTAAAAAGACACTGCCTTTTTTCCTTCCTTCCTTAATGTGGTCTAATACCTTAATATCACCACTGTGATCTCGTATGATGTTATAAACAATTGAAAGTCCTAATCCCATGCCATCACCAGCATCTTTGGTAGTAAAAAAAGGCTCAAACAAGCGTTTTTTATTTTTTTCTGAGACCCCTTTACCGGAGTCAATGACTTTTATAGTGATCATGTTTTCAGCATCAATGGTATTATCATGAGATCGGATGTAAATGGTTTGGTTATTTTCAGAAGCATCACAGGCATTATTGAGAAGGTTAACAAAAACCTGAACCAATTGTTGGTAATCTCCACTGACTGTATTTTGTTCATCACATTCGTTGGCAAATGCCTGATGCTTAGCCCTGTGACTAAGGGTGACCAGATGAATGGCTTCATCAATGCATTGTTTGACTGGCACTGGTTTTTTGGGTGGCGCTAAATAATTACCGCTTCGAGAAAAACTGGAAAGTGACTGGATGATAGTGGTAATTCGGCGAGTTTGATTGAGAATATCTTCCAGATGTTGTGGTAAATGTTCTTGCAAATAGCTTGCATCGTCTTCGGCCATTAAATTTTGTGTGACTGATGCAATACCAGTAACTGGATTACCAATTTCATGAGCAACTCCTGCCGCCAGGCGACCAATTGAGGCTAGTCGCTCACTATGAGCCAGACGATTTTCAAGTGCCTGTAAATCGCTTAAATCTTCAACTAGTAAAACGACACCATTTGAATCTGAATATTGATGGCTTTTATCATGCTTCAAGTGCAGTGAACGTGCAGATGTACTGATTAATGACGACTTGTGTAAATTAAAAATACGCTTTTGATCATCAAGTTTGATTTGTATTTTTCGAAGCTGCTGTTCTTCACCCTGAATAAAACTATAAAATAATTCACCCAGGGGAGAAGGAAGGGATTGTATTTTATCACCTAATATTTGATCGGCAGGGATTCCTGATAATACTTCAATGGCTTTATTCCAATTAAGCACTTCACCATTAAGACCAATGGAGCAAACACCGAGAGGTAGATCTTGTAGTACTTGACGATGATAACGACGCATGTCATCAAGTTCACCTGCAACGCCTTCAAGTCGTGTTTTAGAGTCTTCTAGTTTGTTTTCCATAAAACGAAAGCTTTTGGCAAAAATATCTCGGGTATTATGATCAAGCGCTAACTGTTCATTAATAACCACTTTTGCTAAGAGTGGGCCAATTAGACCTGAAAGGTTTCGTTCAATACGTTCTCTCAACTCTCTTAAACGAACAGGATTTGTATCTTCCTTATTCATTTTTAAATCATTTAATGCCCGTTCTACTTCATGGGATGACATTTCATCACCAATCATTGCTGCTAACTGCTCATTAATTTGTTTAACAGAGCGTAATAACATCATGCCTTTAGGTGGAGTGAGAGACTTTGAACAGCAGTTCATTGCGTTCTCTGTTTCAGCACGGCTGGCTTTTGAAAGTAAGGAAACAACAACAAATAAAACAAAATTGGCAGAGAGTGACCAGAAAGTGACTGAACCCCATTTATCATTGTTATCAATAAAATTAGAGAAAGGAGGAATCGTATTATAAATCGCTTGTTCTATAAATCCCGAGTTGACCAGTAACGGTAGAATGAGTGCATAAGCCCAGATGGTAGAACCTGCCAATAAGCCCATTAATAAACCTTTTCGATTGGCACCATCCCAAAAAAGCAGGCCAATTGTACCTGGCAAAAATTGTGCAACAGCAACAAATGAAATGAGGCCAAGTTGAGCTAATCCCTGATGGTGAGATAAGAGTAAATCAAAGGCAAAGCCAGCCATAATAATGACAGCAATAAGTACACGTCTCCCCAGTAAGAGGCGTTTGTAAATACTGACTTCATTAGAAATGGTATGAGGAAAAGTGAGGGGTAGGACAAAATGGTTCATGACCATGGCGGCCAGTGCTAATGTTGTGACAATCATCATGGCACTGGCAGCAGATAGTCCACCAATAAAAGTGATTAATGGTAATAAGCTGTGTTCACTGTGCAAGGTGATACCAAGAACATAAAAATCAGCCGTGGTGTTTGTTTGCATATATTGCCCAGCCCAAAGAATGACTGGAATGGGCAAGTTCAACAACAAGAGCATTAGAGGAAATGCCCAACTGGCGGTTTGAATAGACTTGCCATTAAAGTTTTCTGTGATACCCATATGGAACTGGCGAGGTAAAAAAAGAGCAGCAGTAAATGATAAAAAAATCAGACTATTCCAGGAACCCTCTAAAATCGGTTCCATTAATTCTTGTTGTTTTTGTGGGTTTTCAATTAACCATTGTTGCAAGCCAGAAAAACCATCAAAAATACCAAATAAAGCAAAGAGCCCGACACTTAACAGGGCAAATAATTTTACCAGTGACTCAAAGGCAATTGCGGCCACAAGGCCTTCATGTTTTTCTCGGGCAGAACTGTGTCTTGCGCCAAATAGAATGGCAAAGATGATTAATGTGATGCAAAAGCCAAGAGAGATCATAATGGGGGTGGCTTCGTGGGTTAATACCTGCATTGACTGTGTCACAGCATGAATTTGTAATGCAATATAAGGTAAGGTGCCCATTAGCATAAAGAGAGTGACGACAATACCCACCAATTGACTCTGATAGCGAAATGCAAAAAGATCAGCGAGAGAACTGAGTTGATGCTCTTTGGATAGTTTTAAAATGGGTGAAAATAAGATAGGAGAAAGCAAATAAGCGAGAGTGACCCCAAGATAAATGGTTAAAAAGCTATAGCCTTGTCGTTCAGCAAAACCCACACTTCCATAGAAGCTCCATGAGGTGGCATAAACACCTAATGAAAGTGAATAGGTGATCGGATTATGAGCCAGACTTCGATACCAGGGCTTATTGTCAACAACCCAGGCAATGACAAATAACAGTCCCAGATAGCCAACACCCACGACAAAGAGTTGCCATAGTTCAAAATTCATTGGCAATACTCATCGTTTAGGACTCATTACGGCGCAGCCATCGGTATAAATACCAGGTGAGAAAGATTAATAATGACCAGACAATGTACGGAGTAAACCAGGGAAGCTGAGGCGATGCCCAGAAAATGCGTGAAGGAGAACACAAAAGAAAGAGGCCTGCTATAAATAGCAAAATGACTCGATCTCGAAATATTTTATGAATGGGTTGTTTCATGAGCTTCAGTATAGCAAATATGTTACGAAATGTAACATTGAAATTCTTTCGGCTATTTACATTATAAATAATTTGGACTGCCACTTTCATTTTATTTTTAATGATATCAGTTGTTTACCATGATGATGCTTTCAACACATTCTCGGCCATTGTAGACTCCTCAGTTTATGAGGGAGGGACAACTATAAAACTATTATAAGGTAGTAGCTTAATTTGATAGGAGGAAGTGTTTTCTTTAAGAATATTACTGATAGTATAAAAAAATTATATTTATAAATTTCATATCTACGAAAATAAAATATCTGGATTTGACCTATTCCTGATATCACATCATGGCATCAGCATAAAAGTGTTTTCCCGATAGCTGAAAATTTAAATTACCATCATTACTTAAAAAAGTATCAAAATTTCGAAAAGTGTCTTAAAACTATATTAATGATAATATTATTACTTATGAGGTGTGGTTTCGTCCGATAATTATTATCATTAAACAATTTGTCATATATTTGAATTTAGTATAATAAACAGCTTGGAATAATAATTTGAATTAAGTACAATAAACAACTTGAAATAATATTTTGACTAAACTATCTTCTTTATTGTTGTGTGTTACAAATCTTCTTTTTTTAAGAAAAATTCGTGTAAAAAGGTGTGAATATTATAAATAAAATTAATCCTAATAATAGAATGACAGTCATTGATCTTTTTTCTGGTTGTGGCGGTTTATCTCAAGGCTTTTTAGATGCTGGGTTTAACGTGATTTTAGGAATAGATCACTGGAAAGATGCTATTCAAACATATAATCATAACCATGGTGAATCTAGTGGATTAGTTGCTGACTTACATAATGAAACACCTACTAGTATTTATAAAAAAACTGGAATAAAAAGTGCTGATATCGTAATTGGAGGACCACCATGTCAAGGATTTTCTATTGCTGGTAAAAGAATTATTGAAGACGAAAGGAATGATTTATATAAGTCGTTTGTAAAATTTGTAAAATTTTACAAACCTCAGGCTTTTCTTATGGAAAATGTTCCAAATATTCTTTCAATGGGAAAAGGGATTATTAAAGAAAAAATTATTAATGATTTTAAAAAAATTGGGTATTCAGTTACCACTGAGACATTAATGGCATCTAAATTTGGTGTTCCACAGAATAGAAGGCGTGCATTCTTTATTGGATTCAGAAGTGGCCATTTATTTGGTTTTCCTGAACCGGATACAGAAGTTCTGTTAACTTCAAAAGATGCTATTTCTGATCTAATAAATAATAGCATTGAAGACGGTACACCTTATTCAAGAAAACCCAAAACAGAATATCAAAAGTTGATGAGAAATGGCTCAAAAAAAGTGTTTAATCATGAAATTACAAACCATTCAGAAAAAACTGTAGAAATAATATCTATGGTTCCAGATGGAGGTAACTATAAGGATTTACCTGAAGAGCTTAGAAATACTAGAAAAGTTAATATTGCGTGGACAAGATTAAATAGTAATAAACCAAGTTTTACAATCGATACTGGTCACAGACATCACTTCCACTATAAATTTAATAGAGTTCCAACAGTAAGAGAAAGTGCAAGAATACAATCATTTAGTGATAATTTTATATTTCTTGGTAGTAAAACTAGTCAATACAAACAGGTTGGAAATGCTGTTCCCCCGATATTATCAAAAAAGTTGGCAATAGCTATCTATAATCAGTTAAAAAATAATGTATAAGATACCAGACAAATATTTTTTTAGGCTGCATCATATTAGGCCAAGATTTAAAAATGACGTAGAAGAGGTTCTGCTATATGTTGCAACATCAATTTCTGAAATGGATTCTCTTCCAAAAAAAGAATTTAAAGAAAATTTAAATAAAGTATTATTTAAGTTTAAAAAAAATTTAACATCTAAAAAAAAGACAATTGATAATTGGAGAACCGAAATATCAGCTTTGTTTGGATTTATTCAAGAAACAAAGAATGAATCTAAACCTGGAACAATGGCTATTAGATTGGCTGAAAATCAATATTTGGATGAATTTTTTAATTATTTCTTATATTCCTTTCAATATCCTGGAGGGCATATAAAATCTAGTAATATTATAAAACAAATTGAATCTGGAATAAAATTTAAGCCTTGTCCTTTTATTTTACAGTTATTAAAAGAAGGTCAAAAACTTACTGGAAAGGCTTTTAGTATTACTGCTGATGAGTTAACTCAATGTGCATTTTATGATTTAAGAGTTACGCGAGATGGTAGAAAAGCCTCTGATGTTGCGCAAATGATTTTACAGCATAGAAAAAATAAAATTGAATATGATTATAAATATGATCAGTTAAAAACCACTTCTGGTACCTTTCCATCAAAAGGTGATATATGTCGATATGCTGGAGACATTCTGGATTACATGGTTTTAGCAAATCTACTTCAGCATAAAGGTACTGGGTATTATTACTATCTTAATTCTGAATCTTCAGATGCTATTGACTGTCATTTAAAAAATTCAAATTGGTTTTCAGATTATGATAAGTTTTATCTAAAACATGATATACAGCCATCAACCATATCAAAATATGAAGATAATTGGTTTAATTATGTTAATAGTTTTTCTGGTCTTGAGGAATTCTCTCCAAAACTTGACACTAAAGAAGCTGAAGGTATTACGCAATTAATACAAGAGTACTATAAACGTCTTAAAGGTGGTATGAAGGTACCGACAAAAATAATAGGTGATTATGGTGAAAGCTTGATTCTTGCCCATGAGTACCTTAGAACTCAAGATAAATCAAAGAGACAACATTTAATAAATAAAATACCAACACCTTTAGGTGTTGGTTATGATATTCAAAGTATTGAAGTTGAAAGTAAAAAAAGGTATATCGAAGTAAAAACTACTAAATCAAGAAAAGCAATTATGAATAATAAATTTAAACTTACACCAAATGAATGGGATACAGCAGAAACAATTGGTAAAAATTATTTCATATATTATTTAGTTGTAAATAAAAGTAAAAAAATGATATTCATAATTAATGATCCAGTTAGTCAATATAATAAAGGTAATATAAAAATTGATAAGAATCTGGTTGTTGAATTTACAAAAGAAGCAGGTCAATGGCAAAAGTTAATAGAAATAAAACATTAAAAGTAGCTTCATTTTTCTGTGGTTGTGGAGGAATGGATTTAGGCATCCAGGGTGGATTTAAATTTCTAGAAAAGAAATATAATGATTTACCTTATGAAATAGTCTATGCAATTGATAATGATCCTTATGCTACAGCTATATACAATTCAAATTTTAAGCATTCGTGTAAAACAGAAGATGTTCGAGACATTAATATAAAAAACATTCCAAAGCATGATGTTTTACTTGGAGGCTTCCCCTGTCAATCATTTTCGATAAGTGCTCAAAATCCACCAAGGTTAGGCTACAAAGATGAGAAAGGTAAATTATTTTTTGAAATGGTTAATGCGTTAAAAGAGCATAAGCCACGTTTTTTTATTGCTGAAAATGTAAAAGGATTGCTTTCTGCTAATAAAGGTAAAGCTTTCCCTATGATAGTTGATGAATTTGAAAAGTCTGGTTATTATATTAAATATAAGCTTTTTGATGCATCTGAATATGGAGTTCCTCAAAAAAGGCAAAGAGTTTTTATTATTGGTTTTAAAAGATATGAAGATTACATGACATTTGAATTTCCAAAACCAACTACTTTAAAAGATTCAAAAATTAACCTTAATTCGGTACTTGATCATTCTGCAAATAAAAATGAAAAATGGTTTTTTAGTCAAAAAGCTGTTGATGGTATGCTTAGAGTAAAAGAGAAAATGAATAAGGGACGTGTCCAAGACTTAAATCAGCCCTGTAACACTATTAGCTCTCATTTGTCCAAAGTAAGTTTAAATAGCACAGATCCTGTTCTACAAGTTAACGGGAAATATCGAAGATTTACACCTAGAGAAGCAGCTTGCATACAATCATTTCCAAAAAATTATAAATTAGATTCAGTTTCAGAGAATAGACAATATAGAGCAATTGGTAATGCTGTTCCACCAGTTATGATGTGGTATATTGCACATTCACTAAAAGATTTAGTAAATTTAGAGCTTGATATTACAAAAGTAAAAGTCGCTCTTAAAAATATTAATTATCAATCTAAGGCAACAGAATATTACAAAAAGAATAAACAGCTAGAAATTGCTTAACTATTATAATTCTTTCACTCATGATAATTTAATACTTACGTTTATAATGAAAATTTTCAAAAATAGATTATTTAATGAAATAGTAGGAAGAGTTTTAAGTGTATATTTCATAAAGGAAAATGTTGTATAAATGGATTGTTTCATGTAGAGCAGTATAGCAAGTATGTTACGAAATATAACATACTTGCTCTACTGCGCTTCAAGTATCCCAGTAGAGGATTGCTGGAATGTATAAACGACCTTTCTTGAAGAGCTAAAGACTTAGAATCTAAAGGCAGCGTTTAGATAATAATAACGACCTGGCTCGTTCATCATCATGACATCACCGGAAGCATCACCTAATAAAATTAAGTCTTTATAAGTATTATTGATTGCATAAGTTTTATCAAATACGTTATCAACACCAACAGTGACTTCAAAATTCTTAGTTAAATTATGACGTGCTTTTAAATTCATAATGGCATAGCTGTCAATTTTTTGTTCGCCATTATCTTCATCATAATTATCCCAGGTATCTGCCGCAATCACTTCTACTTTTGCAGTACCATTCGCCATGTAATCGTAGTTAAGACCCAGATTAAGTTTTGCAGGGGTAATATTGGCCAGGTCTTTATCTGTTTGACCTGTTAATGCTTTATCTTTTTTACCACGTTGATAAGCAACTCCAAAATCAAGATAAATTTCATCTGTAAATGAATACATACCGCTTACATCAAAGCCATAAATTTTAGCATCAACATTTTCCTGTCTATTCATTGTTTTACTGTCATTGTAATGAATATAATCTTTCAGCCAACTATGGAAAAACTTAGTTTTAATGGTTAGATTTTCAAAGTTATTTTCTATTCCAAAATCAATCTCATAGTTATCCGTTTTATCTAAATCAGGAGTACCAACCTCCATGCCGCTACTCATTTTCCAATAAAGCTCTCTGGCATCAGGGACACGTGATGATTTACCAAGGCCGCCAAAAAGACTGGTTGTATTATTAACTGTATAAGTACCATTGATAAAACCACTGAAATAATCGTAGTCATTATCTTGTTGTGTGCCATCAGGATTGATTGATACATCATCATACCGAGCACCGACTTTTACAGTAAAATTAGAATAACGTTTTTCCAATTCTGCAAAAATTGCAGTATTATCTGTATCAACATCATCGATACTTTTTCTATCAGTAATACCTGATTTCATACCATAACCGATATACTTACCATCCCAGTTACGTTTACTATAATCCAGGCCAATACTACCTTCAAAAGTGCTGTCAATATCAAAAGCATTTTTTACTTTAAAGCCATCCATATCAGTAGTGAGTTTACTAACGACTTCATTATTTGAGTTTGTTGTTGATGACGTTTGTGGTGCAGATGAAGCGATTCTATATTTTGTTGACATAGGATGTGTGACATCTGAGTGATAGTATTGAAAATCCAGTTTTTTGGAGAGTTCACCGAGATTGGTAATTGAATAATCCAAATTTAAAATATTGGAATCATCATATAAAGCATCCATTTTACTGGAAGGATAAAGCACATCATCACTTCGATTTGCAGTATAGCTTACTGCCATTTCATGATTATCAATTAAATTGAAATAAAACTTACTCATAAATGTTTTTTTATCATAGGCATCCATACCTCTATAGATATCTTTATAGTGCGGATCACCTGCCATTGGAGTAAATGAAGGATTCAACTCATCAATTTGTTCAGCAAAATCATTGCCATCACCATCTTCATACTGCTCACTGCTTTCTTTAGATACACTGACCAAACCACGAACTTTTTCATTACCGCCTGTTAGAGTCATTGCCTGTTTTTGATAGTTCCAACTACCAAAATTAACACTGATTTCACCATGTAAATCTTCTTCAGGTTTTTTGGTTTTAACTTTAACCACACCACTTAAGGTGCCAAAATTTTCAACATCATAAGGACCTTCAATAATTTCAATGCTTTCAATATTATTAGTTAAAACATGTGAGGTTGGTGGGTCCATCCGGTTAGGACAAGCACCATAAACTTTGGCATTATCAATTAAAATATTAATATTGTCTTTATTTTGACCTCTGAGAATAATGTCATTGGCAATACCACTACGTCGAATCAAAGAAATGTTCGGGACATTTCTAGTGAGTGCATCAGCTAAATCCGCAGATTTAATTTGTTCACCACTGACATCACTAAGCTCAGTGGCTTGGACAGAGATGGATGGAATATCAGACTCAGCAAGTGCCTGAAACGAATACATAGAAGCTATAACAGCAATTGATAGCTTTGATAGATGAGATAATTTCATTACATATAACCAGAATATTAAAAAAGAATAATACAGCAATATACGTACCAGATTAGTGATATTACTCGTAAACATAGGGTTATCATAAGACAGTAAACTGACATAATTTACTATTGTGTGTGATATGCCTCAAGTGTTGTGTTATATGGCTCATAAGCTGATTTTCTAAGTTAATTTATTTCTACAAATAATGGGGTTTGCAGTGTTATTTAATAAAGAAAGTGACTATTGATATCGATCAATTAATATTGTCAAAAAAAGCTTGAATTGTTGACATAATGAGCTATTTTAAATATAGGATCACACGGAGCTGTGAAAATGAATGCTTATATTACCGACCTTAATCAAATCGAATCCTGGTTTTTCAAACTTGCTGAAAAACAACCGTTTTTTTTGCCAATAAAAACGGAGGGAATTAATTATCGTTTTGAAAAATTAAATGATGTTCGAGAAAATAATGAGCAGTCTTTTCCTGAGCTACTTTCTTATAAACCTACCTTATTACCCCCAGGAAAAAATATATTTCCTGATGGAGAAATACTCTTTAGCTATTACAAAGATGAGCAGGGACATTATCAGTTTACTCAAGGTTCAAATATTGAATCTCAGATCATTTCAGGTATTAGAGCTTGTGACTTAAAAGGTATTCATTTAATGGATGCTGTATTTTCTGATGGCATAAAAGACATTCATTATTTACAACGTCGAGAAAAAACTCACATTATTGCTTTTAACTGTATGACGCCCTGTGATGAGCATTGTTTTTGTGAGGCAGCAGGTTCTCTGGATTTTCAAACTGGCGCAGATATTTTCATTACTCCTCTTGTTGAGGAAAATAAATTTTTACTTGAGGCACAAAGCTCAATAGGTATAGAACTGATAAAAACTTTGACTGCCAGTGAATGTTTAAATCCTGTTGAATTAAAAGAACAGGCTTTGTCTAGTCGACCTGCGCCCTTTGGTCGTCAGTTTGTAGAGCCTATTGAGCAAGTCTCAAAAATAATTCATCAATACGATGCAGATAAAGTTTATCAACAATATGCTGAACGTTGTTTTTCATGTGGGACCTGTAATTTAGTGTGTCCAACTTGTTATTGTTTTGAAACAAAAGATGAGTTTGAACTGGGGAATGATTTAAGTCAGGGGAGAGGAACCAAGAGTCGTCATTGGGATGCTTGTCTTAATCCTGGTTTTGCTGAAGTAGCTGGAGGGCATAATTTCAGAGCAGATCCTGCTGCTCGTCAACGTCATCGTGTCAGAAGAAAATTTGATTATTTGCCACAACGGTTTGAACAGACGTTTTGTACTGGCTGTGGTCGATGTGGACGTCAATGTACAACAGATATTGATATTTTTGATATTGTTAATGATGTGTGCAGTTCTGTCTCAGAAACAGTTGCTCAGGAGTTGGATAAATGAATGCCCCCATGAATCAATCTGTGGGTAACAATCCTTATATCCCCATGATGGCAGAAATACAATGTGTTGAGCCTCTGACTGAACGTGAAACATTATTTCGAGTTCTATTACCAGAACCACTGAATCATCGGCCTGGACAATTTGTTATGGTGGGGTTACCAGGTATTGGTGAGTGTGCGATATCCATCAGCAGTGGGCCTGATAGTGGACGAACATTGGAGATGGTGATCCGTAAGGCTGGGAATGTGACAGGGGTTTTACATCAGTTAAAAAAAAGGGACTTCATGGGGATCAGAGGGCCTTTTGGTTCAGGGTTTGATTTAAATGATTTCCGGTTAGATAAAGGAAATAAGGACATTGTTATCATTGCTGGTGGTTTAGGTCTAGTACCTCTTCGTTCTCTTATTATTCCTATTATGGATAATAAGTCAGATTATGGTCGAGTACATCTGATTATTGGTTCAAGGACACCCAAAGAAGCGCTATTCAGACAACAAATCCAACAATGGAAACAGTTACCTGACTGTCGAATTACAGAATTAGTGGATGATGTGGATTTTCAAGATTGGGATGGTGAGGTCGGTTTAGTGACTGAGCCTATTCATAAATTACAACTGGATGAAAAAAATACCCAATTAGTTTTATGTGGTCCTCCTGTTATGTATAAATTTGTTCTTATGGAAATAAAAATGAATTTCAATATTCCAGATGAAAAGATTTTTGTTGATTTGGAGCGTCGAATGCGCTGCGGTTTGGGTAAGTGTGGGCATTGCCAAATCAATCATGTGTATTGCTGTAAAGATGGTCCTGTTTTTCGTTATTCGCGGTTAAACGATCTTCCTGAAGCGCTGGGGTAAAGTTGATGAAACCAAAAATTGCCTTTTTTGATTTTGCCAGTTGTGAGGGATGTCAGCTTGCCTTACTAAACTGTGAAGATATTTTACTTGAGTTATTGGAACTGGTTGATTTGGTTGAATTCAGAGAAGCTATTTCAGAAAAGAGTGCACGTTATGATATTGCTTTTATTGAAGGCAGTATTCACAGAGAAGAAGACAGTAAACGTTTGCTTGATATCCGTTCCCGTAGTCAGTTTTTAGTTGCTCTGGGAGCATGTGCCTGTAATGGCAATGTTCAGGCTCGATCAAATTTTATTGCCCCTGCTGAAAATTATAAACTGGTTTATGGAGAAGAAGCACGTAACCGTGTTCAGATAGATAAAAACTATTGGCCATTATGGGCACATACTCGTGTTCGTTCAGTTGAAGAGATTGTTAAAGTGGATTATCAATTACGTGGTTGTCCTATGTCAGCAAATGAATTTTTACACTTAGTTAAAGCGCTGCTCAGTGGTCAAATACCTCATTTTCCTGAAAATGCAGTTTGTGTGGAATGTAAACGTCATGGAAATGAATGTGTATTTGATAAAGGGTTGAGTTGTTTGGGGCCCATTGCTTATGGTGGTTGTGATGCGATTTGTGTGAATAACGGTCATGTGTGTGATGCGTGTCGTGGCTTACTCCCTTATGCCAATGTAGAAGCACATAATAACTTAATGCTAAGTAAAGGTATTTCTAAAGAAGCCATTAAGAGCCGCTATCGAATGTTTTGCAGTGCAGAAAAAATGAGTCAAACTTGATTGTGAGCATGAATAATGACAATGAATACTAATTTAAATAAGACAATGCACATCAAAATTGACCATGTAACTCGACTGGAAGGGCATGGCAGTATTCTTATTGATGTTGAAAAAGGCAGAGTTGAAAATCTAAAATTAGAAATTGTTGAAGCCAATCGTTTTTTTGAAAATTTGGTTAAAGGTGTGCCTCCTCATGATGTGCCACAAGTGGTGAGTCGTATTTGTGGTATTTGTTGTGTCGGGCATCAATTGGCGGCGATTAAAGCGGTTGAAAATGCTCTTAATTTATCTACCAGTCCTCAAACGCGATTATTGAGAGTGTTATTAAATGAATCTCAGTTTCTTCAAAGTCATGCATTACATCTTTATTTTTTGGCGATCCCTGATTATGTTGGTGTAAAAAGTATTTTACCTCTGGCTGGTTCTCATCCTGAACTGATAAAAAAAGCACTGAAACTCAAAAAATTAGCGAATGATTTTACGACTATTCTAGGTGGCAGGGCATTACACCCAGTGATGCCAACCTTAATTGGCTGGAGAAAATTACCCGATAAAAACAAATTGGAATTGTTACTAGAACGCTTGCATGAGTCAGTGAAAGATATAGAAGAAATGGTGGATTTTATTAGTCAATTAAAATTACCTGATTATGAGCGAGAAACAGAATATGTCAGTTTAAAGCATCCGGATGAATATGCTTTATATGAAGGTGAAATATACAGTTCAGATACAAAAAAATCAGTGCCAGAATCAGATTATCGTCAGGTAACCAATGAATTTACTGTCGCTCATTCAACATCAAAATGGTCTCGTTGGAATCGAGAGTCTTATATGGTGGGTGCGCTTGCAAGAGTAAATAATAATTTTTCACAATTACATCCAAAAGCTAAAGAGGTTGCTAATGAGTTGGATATAAAAATTCCCTGTTACAACCCTTATAAAAATAACCTGGCGCAAATGATTGAGATTGTACATTGTACTCATCACTGTATAGAAATTTTAGAAGAATTACTGTCTCAGGATTTACATATGGAAGATCTCACTTACCAATCAGCCGAAGGTATTGGGTGCAGTGCTATTGAAGTACCAAGGGGTATTTTATTTCATGAATATGGTTTTGATAATAATGGCGTTTGTAACCATGCGGATGCTGTGATACCAACCAGTCAGAATATCAACAATATTGAACGAGATATGCAGAAATTTGTACCGCAAATGTTGCCTGATATGGAGAAAGAGGCCTTAGCATCTCATATGGAAATGCTATTGCGAGCCTATGATCCCTGTATTTCCTGCTCAGTTCATATGCTGGATGTTCAGTTTGTATAAAGGCTTGACTAAGCCTTTGATAACACTAGTTGCCATTGGTAATCGTTATATGGGTGATGATGGTATTGGCATTGCTATTCTTGATGATATTAAGGAGCGACTTTCTGAGGATATAGCTGTTCTTGCCTGGGAAAGTAAAGATGCATTATCCGTTGCTTCAGAATTATTAGAAATTCAGACACCTATTGTCATTGTTGATTGTGCTGATATGGGAATCAATGCAGGTGATTTTAAATGGTTCAAACAATCTGAATGTTCACTGGAACAACACCATAATGTAATATCAACTCATGGGTTTGGTTTTTCCGATGCTTTGGTTCTGGCAGAAACTCTGGGCTTTAAACAGGAACTCTATTTCTTTGCAATACAACCAGAACAAATTGATTTTAAACAGGGACTGAGTAAGCTTTTAAAAAAAAATATTGATGTAATGACGCAGTCATTACTGGAGCACTTAGATAAATTAAAGACACGGCTTTGACCTGCTCTTTTGAACTATATTTTAATCTTTTACTTAACCCGACATAAAGAGCGATGATTGTGTTATCAAATAGATTAATAAAAAATTTTTCAGAAAGGCTATCAAAAAAGTCATCTGATAATATTATCTACTGTATTCAGGATGTACATGTCAAAGAGTTAGTCAAACGATTAAATTGGTCTGTAAAAATTCGTTGGTACTATATTGCTATTAGTACATTTTTAATTGCATTATCATATCTTATTATTGATCAAGAAATCGAAAAACAAACGATTAATTTAAATTTTCAGTATTTATTAATTGCTAATGTTTTTCTATTTTGCTGCAATTTAATTTATCAATACCAACTGCGTGATAGTTCTGAGCAATGCCTTGGTACTTTTGATTTACGCTACTATCTCCTTTGGCAGATTGTTGCAGATTATTTAGCTTTGACATTAGTTATTTATGCTCTTGGCAGTATTGAGACGCCCATTATTCTTATGATCATTCCAAATACAATTCTAGCCACATTATTTTTTATGCCCAGGCAAAGTTTATTGATTGCATTGTCTGGTTTGGTCGTAGTGATTAGTCCTCTTGTTTTGGAATATTTTCAGTTAATTCCAATGATCTCAATTTTTAATAATACATTTAAAACGCTTATTTTTTCTAACCCTTATATTTTATTTGGCTATGTTTTTATATTATTTTCCTGTGTTATTTTCTGTTGGTATCTATTGTGTAGTATTACATCAAGGCTCATAAAAAATGAACTGGAATTAGAGCGTAGTTATCAGGATATGATTAAGCTGGATGAGGAAAAATCACATGCAACTCTTCGCAGTACTCATGAGTTGAAGGCACCATTAGCAGCGATTAAAAATTATGTTTATACCATGAATGAAGGTTATGCTGGAGAAATAAATGATAATGTTCTAAAAATAATTAATAGAATTGGAAAGCGTTGTGATTACTTGCTAAATAATGTTACAGATATTATTAAACTAGGCAATCTGAAATCTTATGTGGTATTAGATGTTCGATCAGATAAAGACAATGCAAACCAGGAACATGCACAATTTTATCCTATCAATATTGAAGACTATATCAATGATTTTATTATTAAAAATAAGAATTTAACTTATGAAAAAAATATTACAGTAACGATAAAGAATGAAGTGTCCAATGAGTGTACAGATAGTGATAAATTTATAATGGCAAATGATGAGAATCTACAACTCATTTTTAATAACTTATTCAGTAATGCTATTAATTATTCTCATGCGAATGGCATCATTGATATTATTTTAAAAGACTATGAAAATATTTTCTGTGTCAGTATTGTCGATCAAGGGATAGGTATTGAAGAAACACAGCTTAATAAAGTGTTTGAAGAGCATTATCGAACAAATAATGCCGCTCAATTTTATGAAGGTGGGACAGGTTTAGGTTTATCTATTGTCAAAATTTGCAGCCAAATACTCGGTGCAAATATTAATATCAAAAGTGTTTTTAATGAAGGAACCAGCGTGACTATTTGCTTCAAGGCAGGAGAAAATTCTTATGAGTAAGATAATGATAATTGATGATGATCGGGATATTATTGATAGTATTAGTATGATACTGGAAGCAAACGATTTTACTGTTGTTTCGAAAATGGATACCAATAATCTTATTACTGAGATTGAGTCCGAAAATCCAGATCTTATTTTATTGGATATTGTGTTTCCAGAAGATGCACAGGCAGGTTTTAAAGCGGCTAGAAAAATTGCTTCAGAAGAGACAATAAAAAAAATCCCCATTTTGGTTTTAAGTGCTGTTAATCAATTAAATAATTTAGGTTTTAGCTTTACAGAAAATGATATCAGTAATGATTTCATGCCAGTTAATGGATTTATTGAAAAGCCAGTAAAACCAGATGTACTACTTGAAAAGATTAAATCTTTGGGTATTTCCTGAATATTTATATAAAGGATTTAAATCTATTTATTAGGGAAGCCGAGCTAATAAAAGAGTATCACTTTTATTCTGAGTTTGTAGTGCAATTAAATCATAAGAAAGCTCATTAATTTCAGCGTCAACTGCCAGAAGTTTTTCTTTATCTTGTTCAAGTTCATTCTTTTTAAAGGCTGCGTAGAGTAATCCTCCTGGGATGATAATGGTAATCAATGCATCTCCAATATTTAACGCTTTTTCAGTGACTTGTTTTAAAAGTTTATTCTGATACTGTATGTAATTATCTCTTAAATTTTCTACCTTCTCTGCAAGTAAAATTGTATCAATTTTTGGAAGATCAAATACTAACTCACTCTCATTTATTATTCTTGTATGAATAATTGTTTCATCAGCATTGCAATACGATGTGACAAATAAATTGAATATGAGAATGTAAAATAAAAATAGCTTAGAATTCCTTGTGAAAAAACTCATTTAAATCTCCTTGAACTCAGATAGTAAAACTTATTAATGAGTTTTACTTAAATGCTACATACAAGTATTTATGAAATGATTAAGGATAAACTAGAAGGGGTACAGGAAATTAGCAGTGTATGACTGATTGTTTTCTGGTAACTCCGCTATCATAGGTTATCCCTTAGATCGGTGGCTTTGCGTAGCGGCCCTTTCGGAACCGATTGCCTTTTTTTAGTACTTAATATGGAGTGTATGGAATAAATTTAAAATTAACAAGATGCAATGCTCTATACTGTGATCTCTTTATCACTTTTATTTTACGTTAGGTTTCTATTAATACATACTATAGTTTCTATTGTTCTAGAGATGTTGGAAACTTATACATTGAATGTCGTCAAAGTATTTTTGCTGAAAAAGTATTGCATGCACTTAATGAGCCTTTTTCCAAACCGACATTAAACCACTTAACACGCTGCTTAGAAGTACCATGGGTAAAAGAGTCAGGATTAACATGACCTTGAGATTGTTTCTGCAATCGATCATCTCCAATTGCACTGGCGGCTTTAAGGCCTTCTTCAATATCTCCTGACTCTAGTATTTGGCGAGAACGATTGGCATGATTTGCCCAAATGCCCGCATAACAATCAGCCTGTAGTTCTAACTTCACTGAAAGTTGATTTGCTTTGACTGTACTGAGCTTTTGTTTTGCTTTATGAACTTTTCCTGATGTGCCAAATAAGTTTTGTACATGATGTCCAATTTCGTGAGCAATCACATAAGCCTGTGCAAAATCTCCAGGTGCTTTATAGCGATTTTTTAAGTCATCATAGAAGCTGAGATCAATATACACTTTTTTATCAGTAGGGCAGTAAAATGGCCCCATTTGTGCTGAACCATAACCACAGCTGGATTTTACTTTGTCTCGAAATAAAACCAGTCTGGGTTCCTGATATTGTTTTCCTGTTTCCTTAAACAGTACTTTCCATGTATCTTCTGTATCTGCTAGAACAACGGAGATGAACTCAACTGTTTCTTTTTCTTCTGTACTTTGTTTAATAGGCTGGTTAATTGTTTTTGTTGAATTACCTTGTACGGAACCAGCTCCAAGAATTTGACTGAGGTTGCCTGTATATAAACCATATGCGGCAATACCAACGACTGCAATTGCGGTACCTTTGAAACCTAACAATCGATAAATAGCGGGAAGAAAGCGAAGTAGACCGCCGCCGCTGCCACCTCCTCCAGAAATTCTACTTCCTCGACGATCTTCTACATTTTGACTTTGTCGGTTTCCACGCCAGCGCATTTATTTTAACCTTATCTTGATTTATGAGTATTGATTTATGGATATTGATAAATGAAGTGTATTATAAGACGATCTCATAATTAACATAATCTTCCCTTAGGAGTCAAATTTATGCAAACGAATGGTATTATAGGTTTAATCATATTATTAGCTGATATTTTTGCTATCATAAAAATTGCAAAAAGTTCTGAATCAACTCTCATGAAAGTCCTATGGATAGCTGTTGTCCTCGTGCTTCCCATTATAGGCTTAATTGCATGGTTTCTTGCTGGACCTGGTGATAAGTCACTTAAAATCTAGAGATAATATAAATTATTGTTAACTAGATGTCTTCATCATAGTATTTTACAACGAGTGAACGACCTTTTCGATGCTGCGTAATACATTTATTGCTTTTATTTGCGGGTGGGTTGTCTGGTTCTTGATTGAAAAGCCAAGTACGGGACTTGAACGGTTTTTACAAACAGGTGATGGTTTTTTAGTCAATTTCCAACATGCTTTTGATCTGCTGAAATCAGGTTATTTTGTTCAGTCTTATGTTTTTATATGGAATGCTCATTATATTATTTTATCAATAATATTTGGAATGCTAATGAGCATTATATATGGTGTGCTTTCAAATTATCTGGCACGTAGGCGAAGAAGAGAACAGATAGTAAAATCTTCCTTAAAAAAAGAAATCTGTGATTCAATTGACGAATCAGAGAATGAAAAATAATCGCATAGAACTGTTTACACTGATTAACAACGCTTTAACATATGTTGGATTTATGAACTGCCTGATTTAGGGGGCATTCTAGTCTCGTGCTCATGACTTTCAAGAGCAAGCATTTCATCATAAATCTGCCAGGCTGTTGCAGCTTCAGTTTCAGAGACTGTTTGAATAGCATAACCAGAATTAACAACAACATAATCACCTACGGCTGTTTGTTCATCCTGTAGCATGAATAAGCTCACGTCGCGTTCCACTCCCTTAGCCTCACAGCGAGCCATAAATTGATTGATTTCCAGTATTTTCATTGGAATGCCAAGACACATGCTCTTTCCTTTCATTCATTTTCATTATTCCTGTAGTTATAAGTATATGCCAAAATCAGGTCTTAAAAGTACTCAATTTTGATTAAAAATTGAGCTAGATCATTAGATTCTCCGATAGCTTTAAAAGACACTTGTAAATTTTATTAAATTCACTATTGTTATACTTAAAAGGTGGCTTTTCATAAGCCGAATTAGAAGGGTTTACAAATAATTTACGAACATAGAGTTTACTGATCGTAAAAGGTGAGGCTTCTGTGACAATGATTCTTGGAGTTGGTAATACTTTACTGAAGGATGAAGGTATTGGTATTCATCTGCTTGAATACATCCAGGCTCATAATCCCCAATGGTCATCCGCTGACCAAATAGAAATGATTGATGGTGGTACACTGAGTTTTGATTTGCTCAGTAGTATACGCGCTGATCAAAATTTACTCATACTGGATGCAGTACACCTAAAACAAGCACCTGGAACAGTCTATTGTTTTCAAGACCAGGAAGTTGATACATTTCTCTCTCAACCTGGTAAAAGTGTCCATGAAGTTTCTCTGATGGATCTGTTTGATATGAGTCGATTGGTTGAAGAACTCCCCCAAAAACGAGCCCTGATTGGAATTCAGCCTGAAGTAATTGATTGGGGACATGAGCTCACCCCCCTGGTTCACAAAGCATTACCTGAAGCTGAAATTAAAATAAAACAAATTTTGCAAGAGTGGGGTGCTATCCGTGAGCAAGAAGAGAGCCTGTCATGATTTCTGATTCTCTGGCCGATATAAATGTTCACGTAGAAAATCTTCATCACGATTTTGAAACCGGGAATTTGCACAGCATTTTAAGCGAAATTAAGTTTGCACTTGAGCAGCTTCTTCAACATAAGAAAACACACAGCATTGATTTACGAGCAATGCCATGGTCACCTGGAGAAGAAAAGAAATTAGAACAATATCTGGGTAAGGGTGAAATTCAAATTGAGATGGATGCCCTTGGAAAAAGTCATTTTTATGAAAGTAAGTATAGTGGCATTTGGATTGTCACTCACTATAATCCTGAAGGAGAAGTGATTGGTAAATTAATTGAAATATCCTATATGCCAGATATGATTTTTACCCGAGAAGAGGATGTAAAAGACAGTCTTGAACGTTTACAGCAACTTTGAAAACAGGCTTTTGGTCTAGAAAAGAAGATCAAGGATCAGAATAATGAATAAAAAAACACTTTTTGAATCACTGCAACAACAAGGAATCACACGACGTGGTTTTATGAAATACTGTACGGCCTTAACGTCACTGATGGCATTACCGCCATCTATGATTCCAATGGTTGCTAATGCATTGGAAACCGCTAAGCGACCTTCAGTGATTTGGTTATCCTTTCAAGAATGCACAGGGTGTGCTGAATCCCTGCTTCGTTCGCATAGCCCTACAGTAGAAGGACTGATCTTTGATCATATTTCCTTAGACTATCAACATACATTGCAAGTGGCAGCAGGTGATGCAGCTGAACATGCAAGAGAGCAAGCCATGAAAGAACATCATGGCAAATATCTGGTGGTAGTTGATGGCTCAATACCTTTAGCTGATCCAGGTTATTCAACTATTGCTGGTATCAGTAATCTTGATATGCTAAATGAGACGATTGAGGGTGCTGCAGCGGTCGTTGCTGTAGGTACTTGTTCTGCTTTCGGTGGTTTGCCACAAGCTGCACCTAATCCAACTGGGGCAGTTTCTGTGAGTTCTTTAGTGAAAGATAAACCTGTCATTAATGTTCCTGGATGTCCTCCAATTCCAACCGTGATTACCGGTGTTTTGGCACATTATTTAACCTTTGGAAGTATTCCTGAATTAGATAATCTGGGCCGCCCAAAAGTATTTTATGGCCAAAGTATTCATGATCGCTGCTATCGTCGTCCTTTTTATGACAAAGGTTTGTTTGCTGAAACCTTTGATGATGAAGGGGCTAAAAAAGGTTGGTGTCTCTATCGCTTGGGATGCAAAGGCCCTATGACGTACAACGCTTGTGCAACATTAAAATGGAATCAACAAACCAGTTGGCCAGTAGAATCAGGCCATGGTTGTTTGGGTTGTTCAGAACCAAATTTTTGGGATGCAGGTAGTTTTTATAAAGCTCTTTCAATTCCTGATGGTGATTATGCAAAAGCGGCAGGTTATGCTGTTGCTGCGGGTGTTGCCGTCGGTGCTGCTGCTGGTTTTGCTAATCAAAAGAATAAAGCTAATGCGGTTTCACAACACACTAAGGTCACTGTAGATGACTTTGGCGAAAACAAAGATAAATAAAGGAGGTGATTCATGGAACTGTTTAGTAATGCTAATGACTTCCTTTTATGGGTTAGGGGGGATGCGTTTAATATTGCCCTTGGCCTATTTATTATAGGTGTCTTGGTTCGAATTTTAGAGATTTTTTTACTGGGTCGAAAAAAGGATTTTTCAGAAGCAAGAGGCACGCAATGGGGGCCCGGATTAAGAAATATTGTTTCTCGTTCAGTGGTTGATAATGGTACATTTAAACGAGCTCCTTTTGTCGTTGTGGTTGGTTATATCTGGCATATTTGTTTTTTTATTGTACTCTTCTTGTTTATCCCGCACATTGAATTAATAAATGCTCTGCTGGGTATACAATGGCCAGGACTTGCTAGTCAATTGGTTGATGCTGCAACGGTTGTTGCGATGGTTTCACTGGTGGCAATGCTTTGGCATCGTTTAACTCACCCTGTGTTGAAGTTTCTAAGCACTTATGAAGATTATGTGGTCTGGTTTGTTACCTTCTTGCCTTTGCTAACGGGTTATATGGCATTTCATAGAATGATCGATCCTTATCCTCTGGCTTTGGGTCTACATATTCTGAGTGTTGAATTATTAATGGTTATTTTTCCATTTACTAAATTAATGCATGCTTTCACATTATTTATTGCACGTTGGTATACTGGTGCAATGATGGGACGTAAGGGGATAGTGTCATGAATGATACCCTAAACATTACAAAAGGTATTAATGCCCTAAAAGAACAAATTGATGCACCGACAGCAGCATTTTTCAGTAGTTGTGTCCACTGTGGCTTATGTGCAGAAGCTTGTTTATTTTATACAGAAACCAATGATCCCAAATACACACCAATTAATAAGGTTGAGCCTTTAAAACGAGTTTGGGAAAGTGAGTACACACTATTTGGTAGATTAAAAAAAGCTCTGGGTTTAGCTAAACCTGTAACGGATGAATTACTTGCTGAGTGGGAGCCATTGATTTATGACGGCTGTACTCTTTGTGGTCGATGCTCAATGGTCTGTCCTGTGGGTAATGATATTTCCACAATGATCCGTAAAGTGCGTGAAGGTATGGTAGCTTCAGATCATGTGCCAGAAGGTTTGGTTGGAGCCAGTACTCGTGCTGTTAAAATCGGTAGCCCTATGGGGATTCGGTTAAAAGCACTGCAAGCACAAATTAAACATATTGAAAGAGATACAGGCTTAAAAATTCCTATTGATGTAGAAGGTGCTGACTATATGGCACTATTATCATCAATGGAAATTATAAACTTTCCAGAGTACATTGAGTCACTGGCAAAAATATTTAAGCAGGCCAATGTCAGCTGGACACTCTCATCAGAAGCTTTTGAAGCCACCAATTCAGGTATTCAGATAGGTAGCAGTGACATTGCTCGTGAATTAGTGCAGCGTATAGTAGATGGTGCCGAAAAACTAAAAGTTAAATATGTAATCAGTCCTGAGTGTGGTCACGCTTTCACTGCAATACGCTGGGATGGCCCTAATCTTATTGGAAAATCATACTCTTTCAAAGTTGTTCATATTCTGGAACTATTAGATGAATTACAGCAAAGTGGTCGTTTAAAAACACAAGGCATGGAGGATAAAAAGCTGACCTTTCATGATCCCTGTCAGATTGTGAGAAAAGGCGGAGTGGAAGCTCAACCTAGACGTTTGTTGAGTCAGGTTGCATCTCAGTTTGTTGAAATGAGTGATCCTGGAAAAATGAATTGGTGTTGTGGCGGTGGTGGTGGTGTCAGTGCCAATGAACGTGCTGATGACGTGCGCCTCAAAGCGTTTAATCGTAAGAAATCTCAACTGGAAGAAATTAATGTTGAAGTATTGGTGACCGCCTGCGCTAACTGTCGTCTGATACTTGAAGAAGGATTGGAAGAAAATAATATGGATATGCCAGTTGTTGGACTGAGTGAATTAATTTCAGAGCATTTATTAGAAGAAAATGCTGTAGAAGGAGAAAGAGATGAGTGAACGCATTGTTGTTGATCCTATCACAAGAATCGAGGGTCACCTGCGCATTGAAGCTCAAATGGATGGAGACAAAATTGCACAGGCTTATTCAGCGGGCACAATGGTCCGGGGTATTGAACTAATTTTAAAGGGTCGCGATCCAAGAGATGCCTGGGCATTTACTCAAAGAATTTGTGGTGTCTGTACTCTGGTTCATGGAATTGCGGCAGTGAGATCGGTCGAAAGTGCATTGAATTATCCGATTCCTCATAATGCTCAATTGATTCGAAACTTGATGATCATGGCTCAATATGTCCATGACCATGTAATGCATTTTTATCATCTGCATGCATTGGATTGGGTTGATGTCGTATCAGCACTCAGTGCTGATCCAAAAGCAACTTCAGTCCTGGCACAAAGTATCAGTAAGTGGCCTAAATCATCACCAGGCTATTTTGCCGATATGAAGAAAAAATTAAAAACCTTCGTTGACGGTGGTCAGTTGGGTATTTTTTCTAATGCATACTGGGGGCATCCTGCTTATAAGTTACCACCTGAAGCAAACCTCATGGCGGTATCACACTATCTGGAAGCGCTGACATGGCAACGAGATGTGGCAAAATTACACACGATTTTTGGTGGTAAAAATCCTCACCCTAACTTCCTTGTGGGTGGTGTTGCATCACCTATTGATCTCAATTCAGATTCTGCGATTAATATTAAGAAGCTTTCTCAAGTCCAGGATGTTATTAATCAAATGCAGACCTTTGTGGATCAGGTTTATGTACCAGATACTTTGGCTATAGCATCATTTTATAAGGACTGGTTTAAACGAGGAGAAGGTCTGGGTAACTTTATGTGTTTTGGTGATTTACCTTCAACATCAATGGATGATCCCAGTAGTTTCTTTTTACCTTCAGGTATTATTCTTAACCGTGATTTATCTACTGTACACCCTCTGGATTTAAATAATAGTGAAGAAATTCAGGAATATGTTAGTCACTCATGGTATGACTATAGTGGTGGCAAAGACAGTGGTTTGCATCCTTATGATGGTGAAACGGATTTAAATTATAGCGGCCCTAAACCACCTTATAAATATCTGGATGTGGATCAGTCTTATTCATGGCTTAAGTCTCCAAGATGGAAAGGTCAGGCAATGGAAGTGGGACCTCTTGCAAGAGTTTTAACTTTATATGCGAAGGGACATGAGCAAACAAAAGATCTGGTTGGTATGGCTCTGAAACAATTAGATGTACCTGTTGATGCATTGTATTCCACTCTAGGAAGAACTGCTGCAAGAACTTTGGAAACAAAGATTATTGTTGATGGTATGCAGGACATGTTTAATCAATTAATGACGAATATTAAAGCGGGTGATACAAAGACCTTTAATGAAAAGCTTTGGGAACCTTCTACATGGCCTAAAAAGGCACAAGGTGTTGGTTTTATGGAAGCTCCTCGAGGTGCATTAGGACACTGGATTGTAATTGAGAATCAAAAAATTGCTAACTATCAGGCCGTTGTTCCTAGTACATGGAATGCAGGACCACGTGATTCAAATGGTCAGGCGGGTGCGTATGAAGCAGCATTACAGGATAATCATCAATTACATGATGCCAAACAACCAATAGAAATTTTACGTACCGTTCATAGTTTTGATCCCTGTATTGCATGTGCTGTACATGTAACTGATCCAGATGGTGAAGAACTGGTAAAAGTTAAAGTGACTTAAGTTTAAAGTGACATAAGCCTCGTGAAAAGTGAGATATTGTTATGACAATTAAAAATGATCAGGATTTTAAACAGGCATTATCAGGGCTTTCAATTGTTGAGCAAAGAAAATTGGCTGCTCAATTTATTGAGAGCGTTGAGAAACTGAATGATGATCCCCTCATTGAAAGGGCACTCAAAACAGCAAAAGTTGAGTCCAGTGACAATGAAATTGAAGATGTTTATCGGCAGGTTAAATCATTGGCCGTCAAAACTTACACGTCTTGTGGTGATGAGACTGATTGGTCATCACAGGCTGCCCATTTTGTGGTGACAGCGACAAAAGCCTGCCTGACACCTTTGCCACATTTGGGTAATAAAAATAATCTGGCATGGAAATGTGCAATGCAAACGCGAATGGCACGTAATTGTGAAATGATTGAAGCAGATAGTGATGTTGTTGACAATGAGGCACAAAAACAATACCTCATTGCCAATGATTTTCTCGCTACTTCAGCAGAAACGAAATAGGAAAAAAGAGATGTGAATTTATTAACGATTGCTTAATGACAACGATTTGAGTCTTTAAGCAAATCTTGCTTTAAATAGTACTTGTGAGCTGCCAATAGGTTCACAACTTCCTCTCTTTTTTCATTGGGGATTTTGACATGAATATGAGGTTTTCCTGCACCTCCTGACATGCAAACTCCTTTGTCGAATAAATGCTTAAGTGCATTTGCCTCAGTCACTTCAATGATTGGAATGCGCTTTTCAAATATTTCATAGTCATCACGGATTCCGATTGAACAAACAGGAGGATGGGTATCAGTTAAGGTAAAACCTTCTTTTTGAAAAGCTTCATCTGCATGAGGATAAACGTCTTCTGGGATAAAAAAGTGGGCATGGATAAATGTCTCGCCATGAAGTACATCGACACCTATTGCTGTGAGTTCTTTTTCAAGTTGTTCTGATAATGCGACGACTTTTTTTGTTGCTATAAACCAATTTTGATGGGGTTCGATCATGATATACCTCCCCTGATAAAAACTACAAAAAATATATTAACGCTATACTATAAGTATAAGGAGCAATGGAATAATTACAAGAGACTAATATTGAGTTAACCGGATCTATATCAATAAAATGATGAGATGTTTAATTTGATGAGTGTAAAGAATAATTAATTGATTTAATTATAAAGGTGGTAATGATAAATAAAGAGTAACTATTTGAATTAATAATACTGAAAGTTAGGGGGTGGGTTATGTTAAACCAAAATAATGACTTAGGGCTTAACAGTAAAGGTTATTTAATCAATTTTGATGCATGGAATAAGGATTTTGCATTAGATATAGCAAAAGAAAATAATCTGGAATTGACAGAATGTCATTGGCATATTATCAATTTTTTACGTGATTATTATTTAGAATATGGTGTATCACCAGATCCTAGAGAAATTATTAAAAAATTGGGTAAGGAAATTGATCATGATCTTCCATGCAGTAGAAAGCGATTAGAAGGCTTGTTTTCTGGAGGTGGTTGTGAGCTGGCATGCAAGATTGCCGGTTTACCAGACTGTCATTGCAGGGGATTATAATATCATGATTGAAATAAAAAAAATTGGCTCAGATGAAGTCTTAGCTGAGATTGATGCTGAGACTTTGTCTGGAGCAGATCTGAGTGAGATGAGACTCGAAGAGGCTGATTTAGAAAATGCCGATTTGAGTCATGCCAGGCTGGATTTTGCTGACTTGAATCGTGCTAATCTAAAAGGAGCAAATTTACAGCATACATCACTTGTCGGTGCGCATTTGAATGATGCCGATTTGAGTGATGCAAATTTATCTTATGCAGAAATGGGGAGTGATGTTCAGCATCATGCTGCAATGTTACTTAATAGTAGGCTTATTAATACGAATTTAGCCCATGCTTATCTTCATTGGGTGGACTTTCGTGAAGCAGATTTGAGCCATGCTCATTTGAATAGAGCTGATGTACGTCATGCCATTTTTTATCGAGCGAATCTGACCAAAGTGATTGCAAATGATTGTTTATTTATTCGTGCCAATCTTCGAGAAGCTGATCTTAACCATGCAGATTTGAGAGATAGTCATTTTAATGATGCGAATATGATTAAAGTGAACCTTAGTTTTGCAAATATGGGAAGTAAGCATGACAATGGATTTTCGGTCATAAACAAGGCCAATATGGAGCGTGCTAATCTCAGCCATGCGCACTTGGAAAATATTTTTGCCAGATCGGTGAATCTTCATCAGGCAGATTTAAGCCATGCTAATTTAGAAGAAGCGGTTATGACTGGAAGTATTATTTCACATGCAAATGTCAGTGAAGCTGAGTTTCAAGGTGTTGAATTGGATACCGTGACTATGGCCTATTCAAATTTTTCTAAGGCACTGAATGCAGATATTCCAACATACAAAAAAAATGTTCATTAAATATTGATCAAGCTCATTCATTAAATAGTACTAATATGTTTATAATTAGGTAGTTAATGACAGAGCTTGATTTATATTTCTTAATGTCAAGATTCTTGTCCGACAAATGGGTGAGTGAAATAAAATGAAATTTTATGACTTAGAATCCATTCTTATCACAATGCTTTTTATAGTATTGCTACCATGTACGGCTTCATCTCAAGAACTTGAAGCACCTCATTCCTTGTCTGTTGTTCCAGTAAAATCATATTCTATTCCAGCGAATCGACTGTTTATTGGTGGTACCGTTGCTGCACATAAATCGGTTGTATTAACTGCTCAGATGCCAGGACGTATTATCAGTATTTCTGGTGAAGAAGGCGATCGTTTTAAGCAGGGAGATTTGTTAGCCAGAATAAATGATGATGAATTGCGAGCAAAAAGGCAAACTGCATTGGCACAGTATAATAATGCTACCATTGCAATTAATAATGCGGGAGTGCAATACCATAGACAAATTGTATCGCCATCAACATCAAATCGTGCACCAGGAGGAATGGGACTACCAGGAATGTTTGATCAATTGGTGACAAATCCTATGTCGAATATTATAGGGACTAGAGATTATGATGTAGAAAGAGGAGCTGATATTGTTGCTGCTCGTTCACAACTTGAGCAGGCACATCAAGGACTTGAACAGGCACGCTCTCAAATTCAGCAAATTGATACAAAATTACGGGATACATTAAGTATTGCCCCTTTTGATGGTGTGATTGTCAGTAAAAATATTGAAATTGGTGATACGGTTCAACCAGGACAAAGTTTACTAGTATATGAAGATCTGGATGTTTTACAAATAGTCATTGATGTTCCTGGAAGCCTTATTCATAATTTAAAAGAAGGGCAAACTGTTGAGGCGAAAATTGATGCTCTACAGAGTCAAATACCAGTTAAAGTCAGTAAGATCTTCCCAACTTCCGATCCAGTACGACATACAACACGAGTTAAATTAACCTTACCTAAAAGCAGTCAGGCTTCTCCTGGAAATTATGCTGAAGTTTGGATTCCAGGGGCTAATAATTCTTTACAGAAGCGTCTATTAGTGCCCTCATCTTCAGTGATTGAAAGAGGAGGCATCCCTTCAATCTTTGTTGTAAATGAACAGAATAAAGCTGAACTTCGTTTAGTTCGAGTGGGTGATGTTCTGGTTTCTGGAGATGTTGTTATTTTATATGGGGTAAAAGAAAACGAAAGAGTATTAGATAAGCCTCCAGCATTTATTACTTCAGGATATGATGTAAAAAAATAATTTATTTGTAAACACTATTAAATTGCTCAGGGTAAAATAATGACTGAGAAAAAATCTGAAAAAAACTTAACAGACAGAAGAAATAAGAATTCTGACAGAAGAATTAAGCATTTTTCCAGAAGACCAGCTCTCACTCATCCACATCATGAACCTGTAGAAGGGCCAAGACTTGGTTTGGCCGGAAATATTGCCAATTTTTTTATTGATTCCCCTCTCACCCCATTGCTTTTTTTTGCTGTACTTTTTATTGGACTTTTGGGATTGATTTACACCCCTCGTCAAGAAGACCCTCAAATCTCAGTACCCATGATTGATATTTTTGTTCAATACTCAGGTGCTTCAGCTGATGATGTTGCTAATATTGCTATTGCACCTCTTGAAAGTATGATGAAGGAAATTCCAGGTGTAAAACATATCTATTCAGCTTCTCAGCATGATCAGGGAATTGTGACCGTTCGGTTTAAAGTGAATGAAGAAATGGGTCCATCAATTGTAAAAGTTCATGACAAACTTCAATCCAATATGGATAAAATACCACCGGGTGTTTCCATGCCGCTTGTTAAACCTAAGGGAATTGATGATGTTCCTGTTGTCACGGTGACACTCTGGGCTGATGATATTTATGATTCAGAGTTAAGAGTTTTGTCTCATAAAGTCTTACAGCGTTTAAAGGAAGTCAAAAATACAGGGCAAGGTTTTGTTGTTGGAGGACGAAAACAACAAATACGAATTGAAGTCTTACCAGAGCGTTTGATTGGTTTTGGAATCAGTCTGGATCAAGTGGCTAATGCCATTAGGAGTGCCAATGCTGAACATCCTGCAGGATATCTTGAACAGGGTGATGCATCATTTAAAGTATTTACAGGCTCTTATTTTAAAAATGTGAACGATATACGAAAACTGGTGATTGGCGTGAATCAGGGCAAACCTGTTTATTTACGTGATATTGCAGAAATTGTCGATGGACCATCAGAAAGTAGTGAAATTGTTTCATATTATAGTGGAATGGCAAAACCTGATGATGAAAAAATGGCAAATGATGTTCCTTCGGTTACGATTGCACTGGCTAAAAAAGAAGGTTCGAATGGAGTGACAGTTGCAGAGGAGGTCATTGCTAAATTGGAAACTCTTAAAGGTCGATTAATTCCTGATAATATTCATACGACAATTACTCGTGACTATGGTAAAACAGCCAATGATAAAGTGAATGAACTCTTAAAGGCATTAGTTTATGCAGCTGTTGCAGTAAGTTTTCTATGTTGGATAACTATTGGTGCTCGACCAGCAATTGTCGTAATTACAGTAATACCTGTGGTGATTTTAATAACAATTTGGTCAAGTTGGGCTCTGGGTAATACCATTAACCGAGTTAGTATGTTTGCTTTGATTTTTTCAATTGGTATTTTAGTTGATGATGCCACCGTGGTTGTGGAAAATATTTTCAGGCGTTGGTTAAGAAATGGTGAGACCAGTATAGCTACTGCTGTAGATGCTGTTCGTGAGGTTGGTAATCCAACTATTATTGCGACCTTCACTATCTTAGCAGCCTTATTACCTATGGGCTTTGTCAGTGGTATGATGGGGCCTTATATGCAACCTATACCTGCATTGGGTTCAGTTGCGATGTTATTTTCTCTTCTTGCTGCTTTTGTTTTTACTCCCTGGTTTTCTTTGCGTTTGAAGCCAAAAATGGCAACTTTAAAAAAAGCTGAAGATCATGAAAAAAACATTCAAGATAAAATTGGTGGCTTTTATCGTCCATTATTACTCCCATTGATCAAAAATCGTTTTTTAGGTTGGCTCTTTTTGATTATTATTGTCATTCTTTTTTTTCTTGCTTGTTCGATGTTTTACACTAAAGCCGTGACAGTAAAAATGTTGCCCTTTGATAATAAACCAGAATTTAATGTCTTAATCAATATGCCAGAAGGTACAGCTATTCTTGAAACTGCTAACGTTGCTAGAAGGTTGGCTGAAACGATTCAAAAAAATGTTCCAGAAGTAACCGCTTTACAAACCTATGCAGGAACGGCCTCACCCTTTAATTTCAACGGTATGGTCAGACACTATTACCTACGCCAGGAACCCTGGCATGCTGATATTCAGGTTATGCTTGTGGATAAAGAACATCGTGATCGAAGTAGTCATCAATTGGCGGAATCGACTCGTAAATTACTCACAGAACAGGCACATGCTCTTGGGGCAAAAATTGCAGTGATTGAAATGCCTCCAGGACCTCCAGTATTGCAAACAATGGTCGCAGAAATCTATGGACCAGATGCTAAAACACGTCGTGAAGTTGCAACTGATATGACTCGTATTTTTTCAGAAACCCCCAATCTGGTTGATGCTGATAATTATATGATTATGCCTTATGAGCGTTGGCATTTTAACGTAGATACAGAGAAAGCAATGCGTCAGGGTGTTTCTATTGAAACCATCAATCGTAATATTCAAATGGCAATGGGAGGTTATAAGCTGGGTGATATCAAAGGGCATAATTCACTTGAACCTAAGTTTATCGTCGTGCAATTACCTCTGGAAAAGAGGGGAGAAATTGGACGCTTGTCAAATCTTCCCATCGCTTCATCTAATGGGCACATGGTTCCTCTGGCAGAGCTAGGAAATTTTGTTAAAGTTGAAGAACAAAATATTATCTATCGTAAAGATTTGCGACCTATGGAATATGTTGTGGGTGAAATGGAAGGACGTTTGGGCGCACCCATTTATGGCATTTTATCTATTGAAGACACATTGAAAAATTACACAACACCTGACGGTATACAAATGACAGGAACAATGACTGCAGCTCCTGAAGATGATCTTCATTCTGGTTTTGAATGGAGTGGTGAATGGGTCGTAACCTATGAAACTTTTCGAGATATGGGACTGGCGTTTGCTGCTGCATTGGTTCTTATTTATGGTCTATTGGTTTTGGAGTTCAGAAACTTTATTCTACCTTCAATTATTATGGCACCCATTCCACTGACCTTGATCGGTATCATACCAGGACACTGGATTATGAGTGCTGAATTTACGGCCACTTCTATGATTGGCTTTATTGCTTTAGCTGGTATAGAAGTAAGAAGCTCAATATTATTAGTTGATTTTGTTAAGAATGAAATACATCTTGGACAAGACCCCATGCATGCAGTTGCAACTGCCGGGCAAATTAGAATGCGGCCTATATGGGTGACTAATTTAACTATGATGGCAGGTTCGGCAACCATATTATTTGATCCAATTTTTCAGGGTATGGCCATTTCATTATTATTCGGTCCGATTGTTGCTACAAGCTTAACTCTATTTGTTATTCCTCTTGGTTGTACATCAGTGCATAAAACACTTTGTCCTGAGGGTGATAGTAGCAATAGTGATGATTCTTGTGTCACTGCGGATTAGATGAAATGGAAGCACATGTTTTCTTTTTATATCTATTAACCATTCTCTTAGCCGCGAGAGTTTTTGCAGAAATTTCTTCTCATCTTGGAGCTCCATCCGTTATAGGCGAGCTTATTGCCGGTATTGTTATTGGTCCAAGTTTATTAGGCTGGATTGAACCAGGTGAAATTCTGAAGCTGCTGGCTGAAATTGGCATTATTCTATTACTTTTCGAAGTAGGACTTAAAACTGATGGTAAACGTCTGTTACATTCTGGTTTTCAGTCTGCTGTTGTTGCTTTAACTGGTTTTATATTTCCTTTGATCTTTGGATTTGCTATCAGTTATTGGTTTTTTGGACTTTCCACTCTTGTTTCTTTATTTATTGGAGGCACAATTACAGCCACCAGTATTGGTATTACTGTCAGAGTATTACGTGATATTAAATGCCAGCAAGCTCATGAGGGACAGGTTGTTCTTGGTGCAGCCGTTTTGGATGATGTGTTTGGTGTTGTACTCTTGGCTATACTTTATGAATTTTCTATTCATGGAGGTATTAGTTTTTTTAATGTCAGTAAGGTGTTGTTATTTATAGGGACTTTTTTTGCTATAGCACCTATTGCCGCAAAACTGATGTCTGTCTATATAAAACGTCTTGATGAAATCAGTGAAATACCTGGTTTGATTCCAACAACGATTGTTTCTATGGTACTGTTTTTTTCATGGGTTTCTCACTCATTAGGTGCACCTGAGTTGTTAGGTGGATTTGCTGCGGGACTGGCACTGTCAAGACGTTTTTTTATACCCTTTGGCTTAACTATTAGCACAGATAAAAAGTTTGCTCGAAGTATCGAAGTTCAGATGAAGCCAATAATCCAGTTGTTTACACCCATATTTTTTGTTTATATAGGCTTGTCACTTAATCTGAGAGAAATTGACTGGAATTCGCCGTTTATCTGGAGCTTTTCATTGATAGTTTTTGTTCTTGCTGTAATGACAAAAATGATTGGTCCATTTTTTTTAAAGGAATCATTACATTCAAAATTAGCAATTGGTATGGCTATGGTTCCTCGTGGTGAAATTGGTTTAATCTTTGCTGAATTAGGGCGCTTAAGTGGTATTTTTAATAATGAGATACACGCTGGAATGGTGATCGTTATTGCATTAACCACCTTGTTATCACCCTTTGTTATGAAGTGGTATCATGATAAATATGCTTCTCATTTATGTGATGAATAATGATTATTATCACTGAATAAAATCAGTTTTCATCAGATGATTTGAGTATATGTTTTGTCAACCTGATAAAGGTTTGAACTAGTGTGAATTAAATGGATGGCAGGCAGCAGATACATTATTGAATTTATCACTTGGTACCTGCTGTTTTTACAAAAACAGTTTATTTTTTTTCGTTATGGCTGTTAACAATAGCAGTACACATTGCACCATCAGGATCATTTTCACAGGTGCTTTTGATCATTTCGCATGCTGTCATTCCCATTGTTTTCATCATATCGTTCATGGCTTGAGGGGTATCTTTAGATTGCTTCATTTCAGCCATGCCCTCATTCATTTTCTCTTTGCATTCCTCGTAGATACTGACCCATTCTGGTTCACTACCACAGCCAGAAAGAGCAATAACAGCTCCCATAGTTAATACTTTAACCCATTTTGAATGTTTCATTGATTGATCCCTTTTTGAATTTAAAAACTGTGCTCTTAAAATTTACAGCTTATTTCTTTTTACAAGGTAAAGATTTATGTTGCTGTTCTTCTACACATGGTACCGTATCACTATGATGATGTTCTTCTATCAAAGTTTGATTTAATTTATCTTGACTAGTGATGGTGCTCTTAATTTGCACTGTATTATGCTGAATATTTTCAAAAGACATATGGTTTGGATGGGCATAAGCTAATGATATAGAGAATAAAGAAAAGAGTATTACTAACTGAATTTTCATTATTAATTCCTCATTTGGAGATAAGGCTTTGTATGTTTTAAGTATAAAACAAATGGATTTTTATTTCATTGAAATATAACTGAATACCTCTCATTCTTGTGAACTATTTTGGAGAAATTAATAATCTAAACTTGACTCCAAAGTGTTTTCTGGTTGCTGGAGAGAGATTGAAAAAGATTTGGACTTTAAGAGAAAGTGTTTACATCTGTTACCAGTGAAATAAAAGATACTCGAACTCCTGGAGATCGAACAAGTTTTTATTGGTTTGTTTATTGGTTGGTGTTCTATATTGAGAAAGACATAATAATAATAGTTTACATAGGTGCATCATATACCCACCAACTCTTCTGATTTCCAAAGGTTGTATTAGGCTAGAACTAGCCTGTTATTTTATCAATAAACGTCCAAACTATGTTCGTATGACTATCATGCCCTTGTGGCTTCTTCATGTTTATGACTATTTCTCAATTGGAATAGCCTTTCAATTAAATTAAAAGTATCTCGTAAATAAATATATTGCTATATAATGTATTAATTATATAATAAGTATTCATAGGTATGATCTTTAGGAATTGAAATGAAGCCCCATAGATGATCAAATAGTTGTTGTTCAGGCAATTATTCTTCATCCAAAGGCTTCAAATG
>JAPHSW010000086.1 GCA_026196615.1 Gammaproteobacteria bacterium
AGGCTTCCCATTTTTTTGGCATCGATTCTTCATTCTGAACCTCTGCCTTTTTGCAACAAGTACATAAAACGAACAAAAGAATTAAAAGTTTTATTATCAGACTGGTGCGAAAAATGAACAAGGAGAAAACAATTCTTGTTTTTCGGGTCGCTGAATCACCATCTGAAAAAAAACGATAGCCTTTACTGATAAGTTCTTTACGTAACTCAGGATAATTATAGATGGTGCCATTAAACACCAATGCTAATTGCAGTTCATTATCAACTATAGGCTGATTAGAGCGCTCAGATAAATCAATAATTGAGAGTCTTCTGTGCCCCAATGCCAATGGACCTTCATGAAAAACCCCTTTATTATCAGGACCACGACGTTCCAGCTTCAGCAACATGCTGTCAAGCACATTTAAATCAGGCTTTGAGCCATCAAAATGATAATCACCACAAATGCCACACATATTTGAGCCTTTCTCTTTTCTTTATAAAGTGCCTGGATTCTTTTCTAGAGCTTTTTGAATCAATGTTTTTATTTACTTGGATTTTGAATTTGAGGCAGGAAGTTCAACCTGGACACGCCCTTTATTTCTCACATTCACCACAACCAGTTTAGAAATAACTCTGGACACACCTGCTGTACTTTTAGCAATTGCAATGGCATTCACAGCACTTTCATCAGAATCAACATTCCCCGTTAAAGTCACAACACCAGCGTTAACTTCAATCCCAATATCTTCACGGTTTATCTTGGTTTCTGTTGCATATTGTTGACCAATATTAACATTGATGCTGGCATCTGAAGCCGAAGCTGTACGTGTGGTTGGGGCAAAAACAGTTTTGTTTTCATAGGCTTCACGCTCTCTTTCAGCAGCTTCAGCAGCTTCCTTTCTTTTTTCTGCAGCAATTTCTTCATTGCTTGAAACACCTGGAACCCAGTCAGTTGTATCTCTAACCGTACTGCAGGCACTCATAGCCAAAGCCGTTACCATCATTAGTGAACTTTTTATAATTTCTTTATTTTGCATACCCATCTCATTCCCTATTATTGCTCAAATTAAAGGTTTGTAATTATTTTAATTTACCCCAGCCACCGCCGCCGGGCGTTTTTATTGTTAATTTCTGGCCTGCCTGTGCAGTGAAGAATGTTTTACCCGGTAAAATTTCACCATCTAATTCATTTTCACCCATCATGGCATCTTCCCCACCTGCTAAGCCCCATGGGGCATGGCTACGCCGTTCTGTCAGCAGTGTAATTTGCGTGGGCCGTAAAAATTCAACTTCTCGAATTAATCCCATACCACCATTATGTTTCCCCTGACCTCCTGAATGATCGCGCAAGCAATATCGTCTTATCCTTAAAGGATAATGATGCTCCAACGATTCAATAGGTGTATTCAAGGTGTTGGTCATATGTGCCTGGACACCGTTTAAGCCAGAATAAAACTGACTTGCACCAAGACCACCGCCAATTGTCTCATAATAATCCCAGTGATTGTTATTTTCTCGACTTCCCATTGCAATATTATTCATCGTACCGTAACTGGCTGATGGAATCTGGCTTAAAAAATTATGCTCAATATCATTACTATCACTTGAGTCACTTTTTGTTTGAGCAAGCGCTCCTAAAACCACATCAACAATTCGAGTAGAGGTTTCCACATTACCTGCTGCCACCGCTGCAGGGTATTGGGCATTTAACAAACAGCCTTGTGGTGCATAAATATCAATCATGCGAAAGGTTCCCGCACAGGCAGGTGTCTGGGCTGGCATTAAGCAGCGAAAAACATAAAAAACTGCTGCGGCAGCCACTGATAGTGGGCAATTGATATTGCCAGCAACAGCAGCATCAGTACCAGAAAAATCAACTTGAATCTGTTCTTCATCAATATGAAGAGTCACCGAGATTTTAATATCTCTGTTTCCTGCTCCATCATCATCAAGATAATCGTAAAAAGAATAGCTTCCATGAGGAATTTTTGCCAAAGCACTTCGTGCAACCCGTTCACCATAGTGATTAAGTTGCTCCAGAGACGATGAAAAATGTGCACTATCAAGTTGAACAATTAATTCATTTAAACGTGACACACCAGTCTGATTAGCACTAATTTGGGCCAAAAAATCACCTTTAGCGGAATCAGGGTGACTCATATTAGAAGTGATTTCCTGTAAAACTTTATCATCAACAATATCATTATGCATGATATAGGTAGGTGAAATAATTAGACCTTCTTCAAGTAAAGAGGTGGATAATGGCATGGATCCCGGAGAATCTGCACCAATATCAGCGTGATGCGCACGATTCACAACAAAGGCAATCGGCTGCTCTTCTTTCGTTGTGTCACAGCTCACTTGATTATGAGCTTCAATAGAAGCAAATACTGGTGCAATCATAGTCACATCTGGTAAATGAGTTCCTCCCAAATAAGGATTATTTAACACCAGCATGTCACCTTGCTGCCAGGACTGAGTTTTTACAATATCAGCCATAGCATAAGCCATACTTCCTAAATGCACGGGAATATGAGCCGCTTGAGCACAAAGTGCTCCTTCACCATCAAAAACTGCACAGGAATAATCCAGACGATCTTTAATATTTGGGGAAAAAGCACTACGTCGTAATGTTGCTCCCATTTCTTCACAAATGGACTCAATCCGACTGACAAAGACACTAAGTTCAATTGCATTCATTTTAAAAAAGTTGCCACATAGTTTATATCTTAATTATTAAGGTTCTTGAAAGAGTCAATTTTATCCCATATTCTACATTATCCAACTTTGAAAAGAGTATGCATTTAAAAAAAATTGAAATAAATAACAATAACCAACCTTTTTACTATGTTATTGTGATAAAAAATAGTCTATACTCTCAACCAATACATATTTTGAACCTTTTAACCTTTGCTAAACTTTAAGATTTAATTATTTAAGTCTGCAATCAACATGGAGAGACAACAATGGCCTTTGAATTACCAGCATTACCTTATGAAAAAAATGCACTAGCACCTCATATTTCTGAAGAGACTCTTGAGTATCATTATGGCAAACATCACAACACTTATGTTGTGAACCTAAACAACCTGGTTGCAGGCACTG
>JAPHSW010000024.1 GCA_026196615.1 Gammaproteobacteria bacterium
AACCTATTTATCCCGCTGGACCTGGGAGAATTATCATTATCGGGAATTGGGATTGGGATATCCCTGCGGCAGTTGTGAAGAAATCAGCCTCAAATTGGGCTACTGGGGATTTTTCCCGCTCTTTCTGCAGAATGAATTGATAGAAAGAACCTTTAAAGAACAAGCGACAAAAACAAAAAGCGACCCAGGCTCCACCAGCAAATAATGCAATGGCAAATGCCTTTGCAAAATTAAAATCATAATATTCTTTGATGCTTATATATAGTCGTCGCTATTTACAAATCTAAGTGAATAATAAAAAATACGTAAATTAACTTGCTTTAGTTTTTAAGCCGCTATAGAATAACCCACTAAATTGCTAGGTTATTTGCTGATAGATAAATATGAAATATAAATTTGCTATTGAATTTAAAGTTAAGCAGACCTATTAAAGAATTATTGGAAAATTTTTGTTGATATAACAATTTTTACACTATTACTACAATCTACTACAATCTACTACAATCGGAGAAATAAATAATGAGCGTACTCGTTGGTAAAGCTGCACCTGATTTTACTGCAAATGCTGTAATGGCTGATGGCGAAATAAAAGCAGATTTTAATTTTGCTGAACATATTAAAGGTAAATATGCTGTTTTATTCTTTTACCCGCTTGATTTCACTTTTGTTTGTCCTTCTGAGCTGATTGCTTTTGATCACCGTATTGAAGAATTTACAAGTCGTGGTGTTGAAGTGATTGGTTGTTCAACTGATTCACACTTCACACATAAAGCATGGAGAAGTACTGCGATTAACAATGGTGGCATTGGTGAAGTTAAATATCCATTAGTTGCTGATCTACAACAATCAATTTGTAATGACTATGATGTTGAAGTAGGTGGTGGTGCAGGTGATGATGGTGCGTACAATCGAGGCGCTGGTATTGCATTCCGTGCTTCATTCTTAATTGATCAATCTGGTGTTGTTCGTCATCAGGTTGTTAATGACTTACCTCTTGGTCGTAATATTGATGAAATGTTACGTATGATTGATGCACTTCAATTTACTGAAGAGCATGGTGAAGTTTGTCCAGCAGGCTGGAACAAAGGTGATACTGGTATGAAAGCAACTACTGAAGGTGTTGCTGAATATCTAGCAGAAGAAGCAGACAAGCTATAATCTTTTAATGCTTGTTTAATCTTTATGAGTAAGCCCTTATTTCTTTAAGGGCTTATTTTTTTATTTATACCTTACTATTTAACTTACTTTTCTCTCTTTTTTACATTTTTTTCTCATATTTTTTAGTCCATTCCCAATTATTCGTATAATCGTTTTAAATAACACACTTTTTTTCAATTTTTTGTCAACATTTATCTTTTTTTAGCTGAAACACTTTTTAAGACACTATATAATAACGGATTGAATCTAATAAAACGGATCAGTTAAATGATTGGTTTTAAAACACTATTAAATATATGGTTATACGGGAGTTAAATAGTGGAATTATCAGGTGCTGAAATTATCGCACAATTCCTCGATGATGAGGGTGTTGAGTATTTGTTTGGTTATCCGGGCGGTGCTGTATTGCATATATATGATGCATTACTTCAAGCAGATAAAGTGAAACATATTCTTGTACGTCATGAACAAGCTGCAACGCATGCTGCAGATGGATATGCTCGTTCAACTGGTCGAACTGGTGTCGCACTAGTTACTTCGGGCCCAGGTATGACCAATGCTGTTACTGGTATTGCGACTGCTTATCTTGATTCAATTCCTTTGGTTGTCATTACTGGACAGGTACCTACGGGTGTTATTGGCAGTGATGCATTTCAAGAGGTTGATTCTGTTGGAATTTCTCGCCCCTGTGTGAAACATAACTTCCTTGTCAATGATGTTAAAGATCTTGCGGAAACATTAAAGAAGGCATTTTATGTCGCTTCTACAGGACGACCAGGGCCTGTTGTTGTTGATATTCCAAAAGATGTGACTGATCCGAATATAAAAATTCCGTATTCACATATGCCATCAATTGAAATGCGTTCCTATAACCCTGTGACTAAAGGACACCCATTTCAAATTAAAAAAGCACTTGAGCTTATGTTACAAGCCAAGAAACCTGTTTTTTATACCGGCGGTGGCGTAGTTTTAAGTAATGCTTCGGCTTCTTTGTGTTCATTAGTAAGGCAATTAGGTTTTCCTATTACCAGCACCTTAATGGGATTAGGAGCATATCCGAGTTCTGATGAACAGTTTCTTGGAATGTTAGGTATGCATGGCACCTATGAAGCGAATATGGCAATGCATGATACCGATGTGCTAATAGCTGTTGGCGCACGATTTGATGATCGGGTGACAGGACATTTGGAAAAGTTTTGCCCGGATGCAAAAATTATTCATATTGATATAGATCCCTCATCCATTTCAAAAACAGTTAAAGTTGATATACCAATTGTTGGTGATGTTGATGATGTCTTAACTACCATGTTAGAAATGCTGAAAGACGATAGTAAAGAGACATCTCTTAAGGTTGAAAAATCAAGTTGTGACCAGGAGATAAAAGACTGGTGGAAACAAATAAAAGTATGGCGTAAGAAAAATTGTCTTCGTTACAACAAAAAGACAAAAACAATTAAGCCACAATATGTTATTGAAAAACTTCATGAAGTCACGAAGGGCGATGCTTATGTTACATCTGATGTTGGACAACATCAGATGTTTGCTGCTCAATACTATGGCTTTGACGAACCAAGACGCTGGATTAATTCAGGTGGCCTAGGGACTATGGGCTTTGGATTACCAGCAGCAATGGGCGTTCAATTAGCTCATTTGGATAAGCCTGTTGCCTGTGTTACCGGTGAAGGTAGTATTCAGATGAATATTCAGGAACTGGCGACCTGTATGCAGTACCAGTTACCGATTAAGATTATTAACTTGAATAATCGTTATTTAGGTATGGTCAGGCAATGGCAAGAGTTCTTTTATGAAGGTCGCTATGCAATGTCTTATATGGATTCAATTCCTGATTTTGTCAAATTGGCTGAAAGTTATGGTCATGTCGGTATGAAAATTGACAAAACCAGTGATGTTGAAGATGCATTGAAAGAAGCGTTTGCTATGAAAGATAAACTGGTCTTTATCGATTTTATTACAAATCGTGAAGAAAATGTTTATCCAATGATTGCTGCCGGAAAAGGCCAACATGAAATGCAATTGGCTCCTGATAGCGAGCTTGTCTAAAGTTTATAAAGTTAAAGAGTGTTAAAATGCGTCATATTATCTCAATTTTAATGGAAAATGAATCTGGTGCTCTATCAAGAGTTGCAGGACTTTTTTCAGCTCGTGCCTACAACATTGAATCACTCACTGTGGCTCCCACAGAAGATCCATCCTTGTCGCGAATGACTTTGGTGACCAGTGGTTCAGAAGAAATTATTGAACAAATCACTAAACAATTAAATAAATTAGTTGATGTGGTCAAATTAAATGATTTGAATGTCTCAGGTGTGAAACACATCGAACGTGAAATGATGCTTATAAAAGTAAAAGCACCTGTTTCAGCAAGAGATGAAATTATGCGTTTAAGTGACATCTTTCGCGGCAATATTATTGATGTGACTGATGATGCTTATACCGTTGAATTGACAGGAACAAGTGATAAATTAAATGCTTTTATTGCTTCTTTTGATTGTGACAGTATTCTTGAAACCGTACGTTCAGGTGTCATGGGTATTGCTCGCGGTAGTTCATCACTACATTTGTAAACCCCATTTGAACTCATATGCCAATTACAATAATAATTGGCATTTTTAAAACAATTTATTATTAAAAAAGTAACCTACTGATTTTATATGATCGGACAGTTACATAAACGACATAAGGCTTGGATTAATGAACATATATTATGATAAAGATTGCGATCTTTCCATCATCAAAGGCATGAAAGTAACCATCGTTGGTTATGGTTCTCAGGGTAATGCACACGCAAATAATCTTAAAGATTCTGGTGTAGATGTCACCATTGCATTACGTGAAGGTTCATCTTCTGCAGCGAAAGCTGAAGCAGCAGGCCTTACTGTAAAAAATGCAGCAGATGCAGTAAAAGATGCTGATGTCGTTATGATTTTGACTCCAGATGAGTTTCAATTTCAATTATATAAAGATGATATTGAACCAAACATCAAGCAAGGTGCAACATTGGCTTTTGCTCATGGTTTTAGTATCCATTACAACCAAATTGTTCCACGTAAAGATTTAGACGTTATTATGATTGCTCCTAAAGCTCCAGGTCATACTGTACGTTCTGAATTTGTAAAAGGTGGTGGTATTCCTGATCTGATTGCTGTTTTCCAGGATGCTTCAGGTAAAGCAAAAGACGTTGCATTATCTTATGCCTCTGGTGTGGGTGGTGGTCGTACAGGTATTATTGAAACAACTTTCCAGGATGAGACTGAAACTGATTTGTTTGGTGAGCAGGCCGTGCTTTGTGGTGGTGCTGTTGAATTAGTAAAAGCTGGCTTTGAAACTTTAACTGATGCAGGTTATGCACCAGAAATGGCTTATTTCGAATGTTTACATGAGTTAAAACTGATTGTTGATTTAATGTACGAAGGTGGTATTGCCAACATGAATTACTCTATTTCCAATAATGCAGAGTATGGTGAGTATGTGACTGGTGATAAAGTTATTAATGACGAAAGTCGTAGAGCAATGAAAGAAGCACTGGCTAACATTCAAAATGGTGAGTATGCCAAACGTTTCATTCTTGAAGGACAATCTAATTATCCTGAAATGACTGCACGTCGTCGTCAAAATGCTGCACATCCAATTGAGCAAACAGGTTCTAAGTTGCGTGCTATGATGCCTTGGATCACTGAAAATGCTTTAGTTGATAAAGATAAGAACTAAGTTTAAACTTTTTTATCTGTAAAAAAAAGCCTGCAATTTGCAGGCTTTTTTTATAGAAGCGAAACTTAAGAGCAAATGTTACTAATATTGTGTGATTAGATAAAAACTTTATTTAGCTTTCAGTAAAATCATTGGGATCATACAATTTTGCTTTTAAATTTTCTTTGGTTTGGTTGTATATTTTAATACTATCTTCACTTAGTTCTTTATTATTTTCTTCATAAAACTCCAGTTCCACATCACCCTTATCACGGCCTATTGAAACATTAACAAATAATTCAGTGTTGATTGTGTGTTGATATCGTCTTAATAATTTACTTGAGGTGACAAGCTCTTCACCTTCTCTTTTGTTTAATGCATCTGTTGCATTAGCATTTAAATCTCTTACTCTTTGACTGAAGTTAATACGATTGAAATCTGACTCAACTAATAATGAATTAACCTGCTCTGGTATTTGCATTGCACCAAAAACTGGAGGTTTTATTTTTATATAACGATGTCCAGAAGTAGTACAACTAATAATAAGAAGTAGTGATATAATAATAAATAGATATCTAGAGGCTTGAATCATTTGTTTAAGTACCTGAAATCAAATTATAAAGTGGCTATATACTATATTATTGATATCAAACTCGCAAAATAAATTTATATTGTGGATAATAGAGAATTAAATAAAGTGGAATCATTAAAAGAATAACAAGATGGATAATAATCAAGTTTCAAATGAAGGTGGGAATTCTAATCAGGCCAATATTGTTGATAATTCGAAACCTATAAATAAGCAATCAAACAAAAAACGTGGAATTTATCTTCTTCCTAATTCATTAACCACTGGTGCATTATTTGCTGGTTTTTATGCAGTTATTGCCGCAATGAATGGTCAATTTGAAGGTGCTTCTCTCGCAATTTTTATTGCTATGATTCTAGATGGTTTAGATGGCCGTGTTGCTCGTATGACTAATACGCAGAGTGACTTTGGGGCTGAATACGATAGTTTATCTGATATGATTTCTTTTGGAATTGCTCCTGCTTTGATTATGTATACATGGTCTCTTTCGTCTTTAGGAAAAATAGGCTGGCTTGCTTCTTTTATCTATGTAGTTGGGGCAGCACTACGTCTTGCCCGTTTTAATACACAAATAGGTCATGCGGATAAACGTTATTTCCAGGGACTTGCGAGTCCCGCTGCAGCTGGTTTTTTAGTTGGTTTTGTCTGGTTATGTACAGAGAATCAAATTGGCGGTGAAAAATTGAGCTGGCTGGTTTTATTCTTTACTATTGGTGTTGGTTTACTAATGGTGAGTAATGTTAAATATCGTAGTTTTAAGGATCTTGATCTAAAAAATAAAGTGCCATTTGTGACCATTTTAATAATGGTTTTGATTTTCATTTCAATTGTTTATCAACCACCATTTATATTGTTTTCTATTTTTGCTATGTATACTTTTTCTGGCTTGTTTGGTTATTTAATTCGTAAAATGAAAAAGCGAAGATAAACAGTTGCTTCACATTGTGCTTTTTATGATAAGCACTAATATTATTTAAAAGATCAATCAATTATATTACTATCTAACGGCTCTTAAATCACTACTTGCTTTAAATTTGCCCTTAACTGGAATTGTGTTATATGTCTGATAAATTAATCATTTTTGATACCACTTTACGTGATGGTGAACAAAGCCCTGGCGCTTCCATGACCAAAGAAGAAAAAATTCGCATAGCTAAAGTGCTTGAACGAATGAAAGTTGATGTTATTGAAGCCGGATTTCCAATTGCTAGTCCAGGTGATTTTGAAGCTGTTAAAGCGGTTGCTGATAATATCAAAGACAGTACTGTTTGTGGTCTAGCTCGTGCTCTAGATAAAGATATTGATCGAGCAGGCGAAGCTTTAAAAGGGGCAAATTCTTCAAGAATTCATACATTTATTGCAACTTCACCCATTCATATGGAAAAGAAGTTAAGAATGTCTCCAGAACAGGTGGTTGAACAGGCAGTTGCTTCAGTGAAACGTGCGCGCCAGCATACAGATAATGTTGAATTTTCACCAGAAGATGCTGGACGTTCTGAGTTAAGTTTTTTATGTCGAATTATTGAAAAAGTTATTGATGCTGGTGCAACTACGATTAATATACCTGATACAGTAGGTTATAATATTCCTCATCAGTTTGGTTCATTATTGCATAATTTACTGGATAAAATTCCTAATTCTGATAAAGCTATTTTCTCAGTTCATTGTCATAATGATCTTGGTCTTGCTGTAGCAAACTCACTTTCTGCAGTATTAAATGGTGCTCGTCAGGTGGAATGTACCATTAATGGTTTGGGTGAGCGTGCTGGAAATGCATCTCTTGAAGAAGTTGTAATGGCGATAAGAACCCGTCAGGACGTCTTTGATTGTGATACTACTCTGGATACAACGCAAATTGTTCCAGCTTCACGCCTTGTTGCCAGCATTACAGGTTTTCCAGTGCAGCCCAATAAGGCTATTGTGGGTGCAAATGCTTTTGCACATGAATCCGGTATTCACCAGGATGGCGTCTTAAAAAATCGTGAAACCTATGAAATTATGCTTGCTGAAGATGTTGGCTGGTCAGAAAACCATATTATCTTAGGTAAGCATTCTGGACGAAGTGCCCTAAAAAGTCGCTTAAAAGATTTGGGTATAGAGTTTAAATCTGAAGAAAGTCTCAATCAGGCATTTGCACGGTTTAAAGAACTTGCAGATAAAAAACACGAAATATTTGATGATGATTTACAGGCTCTGGTGTCGGAAACTACTTCATCATTTAATCATGAACGTATTAAATTAGTTTCATTAAAAGTGTGCTCTGAAACAGGTGAGACCCCAAGTGCAGCGGTTATTCTTAGTGTTAATGGTGAAGAAGAAAGTGCAGAGGCTAGTGGTGGTGGGCCCGTTGATGCAGCTTTCAAAGCCATTGAAAAAATTATTAATAGTGATGCTGAGTTAAAATTATATTCTGTTAATAATATTACCAGTGGTACTGATGCTCAAGGTGATGTCACCGTTCGACTTGAAAAAGAAAAACGAGTTGTTAATGGACAAGGTGCAGATACAGATATTGTTATTGCATCAGCTAAGTCCTATATCAATGCTTTAAATAAGCTAGTTCAAGCTGATGAAAGAGCACATCCCCAGCTCTAAATACTTATTATGGATAATCCTATAAGACGACAACAATATCTGGATGTTATTGGTATTCAAAATTGGCAATTAAAGAATTCATCAGATGGTGTAGAGTTCGATTATCTTGTTAATGATGATTCAAATACTGAAAACAATATAAGCAATGAATTGACAGATAAAATTCAGGCTTTTGTAGAAGAAGACATTGTTGAAGAAAAAAAGATTGAAGAAAAACATGTTGAAGAAATAACTGTTGTCGAAAATTCAAGGAACGATGAAGTTGAACCACAAGTTCAAAATCATATAACTCAGCCAGTATTGAATGAAAATTCAGTTGTTATAACGTCTGATTTTATATCCACTGAACTGGATGATATACAACATGTTCAAGATGATGTTGAAAATCAAATACCTGTAACTGATAATAGTGCAGGTCAATCTGCACAACATGGTACTGATACGAAAGCAGCTGAAAATAAGCCATTGATTTCTCATTTAAGAACGGTTGAATTGGTTTCAGAGCTTGATCAAACAATAAAAAATTGTAAACAATGTGACAAACGCACAACACGACTTAATGCGCTAACTGGTTTTGGGAATCCAGAAGCATCAATATTTGTTATTGGGGAAGCACCTACAGCGGAAGAAGATCGTTCTGGACAATATCTGACTGAACAAACATTACCACTGTTTCAATCTATGTTTGCTAGTATTCATTCTCAAAATGATTTTTTTTATACAGGTATCATTAAATGTTATTCATTAACAGAATATTTGTATAGCAAAAATGAGGTTAAGAAATGTTCCTCGTTTCTTTATAATCAAATTCAACAAACAAAACCGTCTGTAATTGTAGTTTTAGGTGCGGTTCAAGCGCAAACCATTTTACAATGTAAAAATACTTTTAATGAACTTCGTGGAAAAACTCATCAAGTCGTTATCAATGATCAAGAATATCCTGTTGTTGTGACCTATCATCCTGCATATTTGCTACGCAATCCAATGTATAAGCGACAAGCTCTTAATGATTTAATTATGATAAAAAAAATATCAGATGAGTGAATCAGATAAAATAGAAAAGCCTGATGTTTCTAAATTTGTTCGGAAAATGACAGAATTTGATTTAGAACCTGTTATGGCCATTGAAAATGAAGCTTATGATTTTCCATGGACAACTGGAATAATGTCTGACTGTCTTCGAGTGGGTTACCAATGTTTCGTTTATGAGCTTGATGATGAGATTCGAGGTTATTTAATTTTCAGTACTGTTTTGGATGAAGTTCATTTATTGAATATCTGCATCGATCCATATTATCAAAATAAAGGCTATGGTCACTCTCTATTAAAATGGTTAATGAATCATGTACGTGATCTTGGTAGTAAAACACTTTATCTTGAGGTCAGAGCATCGAATTATGTTGCCATCCATCTATATGAAACCATGGGATTTAATGAACTGGGCGTTCGTTCCAATTATTATCCTGCTAAAAATGGCAAAGAAGATGCACAACTTTTTGCCTGCGAATTAGCTTATGGTATTGATTAAAAATGACTGCGATGATAATTAGCTTATCGTTTGAGTCGACAATGCATTAGCTTTATCTTACATTTTTTCAATATTTTGAATCTTTTTTATCAGTTGAGCTTGTAAACTTGTGAGAGTTTCAAGTATATCATATTGAGCTTTTGTGCTTATTACATCGTCAACATCTGGTTTGATACCTTTTAGGATGGCTGTTGCTTTTTCAAGCTGTACCCTGTTCTTAAGGGTAGTGTAGTTTTTTGGTGTCATTATAATCATTCCTTTTTTTTTCGATAATAACAAAAAACTATAATGAAAATAATGGTATAAACTACCCTACCTTGTAGGAAAAGGATTACATGGTTTTTGTTTATAGTTTACTTTTTTTAATTTCTATGCTCGCTCATCAATGAAAGTATTGGCTGTTTATTCCAAATGGAGCTTTAATTGAAAAAGTCTATTAAAGGAGGAGGGCTGTTTAGAAGATTTGTAACGCGGCCTGTTTTAAGTTTGGCCAATGTGATATTAAGTCAATCAGTCCCTCATTAAAAGCCATTTTTTATCTCAATACATTATCATGAGCTTTTGTTATAATACCCGCGCAGTGAAACAGCCCTTCATAATAAGGGTAAATTTTTTATGTACAAATACAAGAAAAGTAAAAAATGTCAGACAATGAATTCCTTGATGAGATAAGGCGTAGACGTACGTTCGCTATTATATCTCACCCAGATGCGGGTAAAACCACACTAACAGAAAAACTGTTGCTTTATGGTGGTGCCATTCAGATGGCGGGTACAGTGAAAGGTCGTAAGGCATCCAGACATGCGACATCTGATTGGATGGACATGGAAAAGGAACGTGGCATTTCTGTCACTTCATCTGTGATGCAGTTTCCATATAAAGACTGTACGATTAATCTTCTGGATACTCCAGGACACGAAGATTTTTCTGAAGACACTTATAGAACTCTGACTGCTGTGGATTCAGCGCTTATGGTAATTGACGTTGCTAAAGGTGTTGAACAACGAACCGTCAAATTGATGGAAGTTTGTCGTTTACGTGATACTCCCATACTAACGTTTATTAATAAGCTTGATAGAGAAGGGCGTGATCCAATTGACCTCATGGATGAGGTTGAAGATGTTCTTAAAATTGCTTGTGCACCGATTACCTGGCCTATTGGTATGGGAAAGCGATTTAAAGGTGTTTATCATTTATACAATGATAAAGTGCATATGTTCAGTGCAACTCATGGTGGTAAGATTCAAGCAGGAGATGTAATAGAAGGCCTGGATAACCCTAAGCTTGGTGAACTTATTGGTGATCAAGCTGAAGAACTACGTGAAGAAGTTGAGCTGGTACGTGGTGCTAGTCATGAGTTTGATCTGGAACTGTTTCTTGCGGGTGAGTTAACTCCAGTATTTTTTGGTTCAGCTATAAATAATTTTGGTGTTGATGAAATGCTTGATGCCTTTGTAGATTATGCTCCATCACCAATGGATCGTGCTACAACCACACGTCAGGTTGAAGCCACGGAAAATAAAATGACGGGCTTTGTCTTTAAAATTCAGGCAAATATGGATCCACAACATCGTGACAGAGTTGCTTTTATGCGTATCTGTTCTGGTCAGTATCTTAAGGGTATGAAAATGCGCCATGTCCGTATTGATAAAGATATCCAGATTGCAAATGCGATTACTTTTATGGCACAGGATCGCAGCCATGTTGAAACAGCATATTCAGGCGATATTATTGGTCTACATAACCATGGTACTATTCGAATTGGTGATACTTTTACACAAGGTGAAGATTTAAAATTTACCGGTATACCAAACTTTGCTCCTGAATTGTTCAGACGTGCTCGTCTCAAAGATCCGATGCGTATGAAAGCATTAATGAAAGGCTTGGAGCAATTAAGTGAAGAAGGGGCAACGCAATTATTCAAACCCATGAATAATAATGACTTAATCCTTGGTGCGGTAGGTATTCTACAGTTTGATGTGGTTAAAGAACGTCTTAAGGGTGAATATAAAGTTGATTGTGATTTTGAGCCCGTCAATGTTCAAACTGCTCGCTGGGTAGCTTGTGATGATGAAGCCAAACTAAATGATTTTACCAGGAAGCTGAGTGATAATTTAGCAATTGATGGTAGTGGTGATTTAACTTATATTGCTCCTACGCGTGTTAATTTAAATTTAACCATGGAACGTTGGCCTGAAGTTAAATTTTTGGAGACGAGAGAACACTAGTATATTATGAAGTTTTTTTTGTGTGGCTTGTAAGTATTAAATTTTATACCTTTATCTAGTGTTATGTGTGCAAAATATAGTCTAGAATTAATATATGGATAAGGCGTAGTAGTATCCATATATTAATTATATGTTCTAATATGTGCAACATAACGTTTTGCAAACTGCTCAATATAGGTAATGGGTAATGAGTGAAAGAGTTTTTCGACTCATAACAGGTATGGTTTTGTGGGCTATTCTGTTAGTTTCTACAATTTATCAAAACAATACTTTAATGATTGTTTTTTGTATTGTTTTGCTTCTTGAAGGTATCACAAACTGGCGTATTCCAACGATTGTATCAAAAATTCGATTTGGCCAATCTGCTGTAAATTCAAATCAAAAAATAGATGAAATTAAAACATCACCTTTAAATCATATTGAAGCTGAGCGTATGATGCGCTTTGTTGTAGTCCTATTTCTTCTTATCTCATTTTTTTCATTACCAAATGTTTTATGGTTTTTCCCCTGGTATGTTGCCGGTATGATGATTGTTTCTGGTATTTCTAACATTTGTCCAATGGTTATGTTTCTACGTTGGGTAGGGTTTAGATGAGTTTGTTAAGTAGTAAAAAAATAAATACAAAGCAAAAAAAATCCAGGAAATCAGAGCTTGAGAAAAAAAACGATTCACGTGAACTTCCTTTTAACTGGCGTTCAACCAGTATTGCAGGAAAAATTACAGCGGTTGTTGTATGGGGAGTTATGCCTATAGCTTTTGCTATTACTATTCCCTTATTAAGTTCTCTAGAAGAAGAAATTAACAAAGATCATCTTTGGAAGCTTGAACAGGTTCATATCAGTCTTGATAAAGCTTATCAAGTTGACCCATCAATATCTCATTCCAAAAATATAGAAATACTACGTGATAAACTCTTTTTTTTGAAAAATATGTATGAATTCGATTATTTAAAGCTGGAATACTCAGATAATACGGTTGTAATAGGACAGAAATTACCAAATTCAAGTGTTTATACCTATGATTCAATTAATAGGTTGAATCAGAAAGATTTAATTCATCCATCAGAACAAGACTTTAATTTTGAACTGACATTATGCTTTCCCGCTATAGAAAGAGGTATTGAGTTAGAGCGGATGAAATATGGTAGTTTAATTGTTATTTTTACAATTATTCTTGGTCTATACCTTGTCTATGTAATTCGTAATACTCTTCATGATCCTTTTCAGAAAGTAATAGATGCGACTCAGAGTGTTAAAGATGGAAACCTTGACACACGTTTGGATATTCAAAGTAATGATGAATTTGGTTATTTATCACATTTCTTTAACCACATGGTTGAAGAGCTGGAAATTCAACAACAATGTTTAACAGATTCAAATAAATACCTTGAAAGTGTTGTAAAAAATAAGGAAATGGCTTTAGAAGAAAGTCGTGCAAAGAGTTTGTTTTTAGCAAATATGAGTCATGAAATAAGGACTCCCATGACGGCAATTCATGGCTATGCCGAAAATCTTTACCGATTTGGAATTACAGATAAAAAAGAACAATCTGATGCTTTAGAAACAATCTATAGAAACAGTAAACACCTGATTAATATAATTAATGATATTTTAGATCTTTCAAAAATAGAGGCAGATAAATTAGATATAGAGAGTCTTTCTTTTTCACCCGTAAAACTCATGGATGAAGTTGAGCAATTAATGGCTCTCCATGCAAAAGAAAAGGGTGTTGATCTTAATTTTATTTATGAATTTCCTTTACCTGAAACTATTATTAATGATCCCACCCGTTTTAAGCAAATTTTATTTAATTTAATCTCAAATGCACTTAAATTTACGACTGAAGGTAGTGTCACGGTGACTATAAGTTGTTTTTTCAAGGAAGAAAAAATACATGTTAGTGTTGCTGATAATGGTATTGGATTGTCTGATGAACAGATAAACCACTTGTTTCAACCCTATGTTCAGGCACATACTTCAACTGCAAGGAAATATGGGGGAACAGGACTGGGACTAATGATATCCCGTCGCCTGGTAAACCTCATGGGAGGAGATATTATTGTTGATAGTGTTGTTGGTGAAGGGGCTGTTTTCGAATTTGATATTACTACGGGTGATTTAAGTCAGATTAAACAAATGACCGAAATTAAAAAGACTCATTTAAAACCATCTAATGATGCTGACAATATTCCGAAGATGTCCGGTCGTGTTCTTTTGGTTGAAGATATTGTTGATAATCAAAAACTCATTTCATTGTATTTACGTCAAGCAGGTCTTAACATAGAAATAGCAAATAACGGTAAAGAAGCGCTTAACAAAGCTTTCAATCAGGAATATAATTTGATTTTGATGGATATACAAATGCCTATTATGGATGGATTGACTGCAACAAAAAGTTTGAGAGAGGCTAATTATGAAACTCCAATTATTGCTCTTACGGCAAATGTTTTAAAAAATGAGCGTGATATTTATCTTCAAGCAGGTTTTAACGACATATTAACAAAACCCATAATTCTTGATGAATTTTATTTGACTATTCAATCTTGGCTACAAATTCGTAATAGTTCAGAACCTGTCCGATCAAAAGCAATTAAATCTGAAGAAAATTCATTATTTACATCAAATTCAAATGAAGATATTTATCAATCATTAGTAAAACAATTTCTTATCTCTCTAAGTTCAGAATTGATTGAAATTAATGAGTCTATAAAAAAAGAAGACTGGTCATCCTGTCAAAAACTTATGCATAATATCAAAGGTCGTGGTGGTAGTTTTGGTTATCAAAAAATGACTGATTTAGCCAGTGAGTTAGAAGTATTTCTAAAAGCCAACAATTTTGTTCAATTTCGTCAACAATTTATAGTTTTTCATGACTATTGTCAGGAAATGATTTCTGAAAGTGATTTGTCATAAGTAAATTTTTACCTGTACAATAGATAGATTTTTAAGGAACCATTAATGAACTCTCCTTCACCATTTTCAATTAGCAATATTGGTTACAATAGTGGCTCAATACTGATTGTTGAAGATGATCCGTTAATGACTGATTTATTGGTTTTATATCTTCAAAGGGAAGGCTTTACTTGTCTAAGTGTTGATAGCGCAGAAAAAGCTATAGATGTTTTAAACGATAAGCAATTTATTTTTGACTGTGTTCTATTGGATATTAATCTACCAGGTATTTCAGGAATGGAATTGCTTAAACAGATTAAATCTAATAAGTCACTTATGGATATTCCAGTGATTATGGAAACAGCTGAAGGTTCGGAGCAATCCATATTGGAAGGACTTAATAATGGTGCTTATTACTATTTGACAAAGCCGATTGTACAACAAAAATTGATTTCCACCATCAAAGTTGCAGTAGGAGATTACCGTCGCAACGTATATTTAAAAAATGAAGTAAAAAGTTTGTCATCTATTTTTAAAAACTGTCAGGAGGGGCGTTTTAATTTCCAGACTCTCCTTGATTGTCAGCGCCTGGCAATTGCTTTGGCTAATATGTTCCCAGAGCCAGAGCGTGTTATATCAGGTTTATCTGAATTGATGACTAATGCCGTAGAACATGGCAATCTGGAAATAGGCTATAAGAAGAAATCAGAGTTATTAGAACAAGAACTATGGATTGATGAAATTGATGAACGTCTTGAAGATAGCCGCTATTCATTGAGAACGGGTGAAATTAGTCTGCAGAAAACAGAAGATGAAATTATTGTAACTATCACTGATCAAGGTAATGGATTTGACTGGCAGCCTTACTTAAACATTGCTATAGAACGAGTTTTTGATCAGCATGGTCGAGGAATTGCGATAACGAAAGAAAAATGTTTTGATGTGATTGAATATCAGGGCTGTGGTAATAAAGTTATTTGTACTGTTTTTATTAAATAACTCTTATTTAGAGAGTGTAAATAACTATCGCAGTACATTGTCAATTTTTTATGTTTTTATGCTTTGTTTTTATCTGGATGAGTTTGTTTTTGATTTAAATGTTTTTTTTCAAGAGTAGCTTGTATTAGTGGAATGATATTATTAACTGGTGAAGCCCTTTCAAATACTGATAGTATCAATTGAGGTCTATTGGTTACATCAAATTTTTTAAATAGTTTGCCAAGATGAAGTTTTACACTTTGCTCAGATAAATAAATTTGTTCTGCAATTTCTTTGGTTGATAAACCTTTCAATATCCATTGAAAAACCTGTGCCTCTCGTTTGGTTAAAAGATCACTGATCATTCTGGTTTTTTCCATAGCAATTTGCTCTAAAATATTCTCCATCTGCAATGCATCCTGTGCTAATTGCTCAAGAATGTGTCTCTCAACCCACATATTACCTTCATTAATATACTTAATAGCCTGCAATAAATGCTTAGTAGACATATTGGAATTGATATAGCCATTGGCACCAGAGCGGATAACATTGAGTAAAAAATCATTATCCATTGATTGTCCAAAAACCATGAACTTTAAATTTGGGGAATTAAATTTTGATTTAAGTTGTTTAAAGAAGAAATCAAAAGGGGAGGTTATAAGCTGAGATTGAATTAATATGATATCAGGTGCAATGTGTTGTAACTTTGCATTAGGTTGAGAGTTAAATTCTATTTTGTCTGTATTATTGAAATGATGAACATTGATATGTTCATTCTCATCAAGAATGCGTATTAATCCATCAAGAAAAATATCAGATTTGGCTAAAACAAAAAGTTGAATTGGGCTCATTACGTTGACTAGTATCAGCTCTATTATTGTTAATTTATTATATTTATTGCTTTAAAACGTAATCCAGCTGAGCTGGCTAATGACATTATACGGTAAATGAAACTCCAGTTGCGAGAATAAATGATATTCAGATAAATAAGTTACTTGTTTATCTAATTATAGACTTTTGTCTAATTTTTACACTATAAAAACTATTCTTTTAGGTTCTTGTTAAGAGAATCAAAACATTAGAAAATACTTATCAAGTTGTTATGAGAACTTAATTTAATTGGAGCTTATTTATCATGTCTATTGAACGCAGTCTTTTTTTATTAGCAAGTGTAATGGTTATAGCCAGTACATTACTGGCTATGTATGTTAACAGCAATTGGTCCTGGTTCACTTTGTTTGTAGGATTCAACATGATGCAAAGTACTTTTACTGGCTTTTGCCCACCAAAGTGGCTCTTTAAAAAACTCGGTATGAAAACTGAAGCAGAATTGTGTAAATTATAAATAACGAGAATAAACAATCTACACAAAATATTCCCTGGAGGATGGGAATGTAATTTATAGTTATCAGGATAAGATAATAATTTATTGCATTAAGCACAATATGAATTCATTATTCTAATTGTGCTTTTTTATTTTATACTTTCATAAGTTAATATTTTTCAACAACTCATTTGTGATATACCTCACCTAAAAATACATTAGATACAAAAATTTTCCCAAGAAATATTAGTATATGCTAAAATTTTGTCATTATTATTGACCCAAGGTTATAAAATGTTCCATATCAAAAAATTTACCTCATTTTTTTTCATATTCGTATTGGCATCCGTTTTTATTACTACTAAAGCTTCTGCAGAAGTGGGACAGTTGTCAAATGAACAGATGAAGGAATTATTGGCTCAAAATGTACCTCTGATTGATATCCGTAGACCTGATGAATGGAAATCAACTGGTGTGGTCAGTGGCAGTAAACTTTTAACTTTTTTTGATGCCCGTGGAAACTATGATATGGAAAAATGGCTGACTGAACTGGATAAAATAGCCGGTAAAAATGACAAATTCATATTGATTTGTCGTTCCGGTAATCGTACAGGCCAGATTTCTAATTTTTTAGATAAAAAGCTTGGATATACTCAGGTTTATCATTTACAAAAAGGGATTAAAAACTGGATTCGTTCTGGAGACAAAGTCGTTACAGCAAAGTAAATATGATGACCTGCTCTTACTAAAGGTCTGTTTATTAAAAAAACCGACATGATGTCGGTTTTTTTGTGTTTGGACGTAGTAAAAATCCCTGTATGATTTTTAGATTGTGGTATAATTTTTCGTTTTTATATAAGTTAAGTAATTTATTATCTCTATATGGCCTTTGGGGGTCTAATTTTAGCTCGTTGGAATTATGGTATGACAATTGTAACTGATGATTTACGTATTCAAGGTATGAATGAGGTTATTGCGCCTGAAGAAATTCACCAGAAGTTTCTCAGCACTGAGAATGCTCAAAAAACTGTTTCTCAAGCACGTGAATCAATTCATAAGATTTTGACAGGCGAAGATGATCGATTGATTGTTATTATTGGTCCGTGCTCAATTCATGATATTGATGCCGCTAAAGAATATGCTCATCTCATAAGAACTGCTCGTGAAAAACTTGAAGATGACTTATTAATCATAATGCGAGTATATTTTGAGAAACCTCGTACCACCGTTGGTTGGAAAGGACTGATAAATGACCCTGAGCTTGATGGTTCATTTGAAATAAATAAAGGCTTAGGAATTGCTCGTGAGCTTTTGGTTACAGTAAATGATCTTGGTGTTCCCACTGCGACTGAATTTTTAGATCTCATTTCACCTCAATATGTTGCTGATCTTATTAGCTGGGGAGCTATTGGTGCTAGAACCACTGAAAGTCAAGTTCATAGAGAGCTAGCTTCTGGATTATCGTGTCCTGTTGGTTTTAAAAATGCAACTGATGGGGGCGTTCGTGTGGCCATTGATGCAATTTCTTCTGCTAGTCGTCCTCATGTCTTTCTATCAGTGACTAAACAGGGTAAGTCAGCTATTTTTTCTACGTCAGGTAATGAAGATTGTCATATTATTCTACGAGGTGGTGCAGAACCAAACTATGATGCCTCCCATGTTGAATCAGTGGCGTCAGAGCTTGAAGACTCAAACTTGAAGCCCAATCTTATGATTGATTTCAGTCATGCTAATAGTCAAAAACAATTTAAGAAACAAATTGATGTTGCTGAAAATGTATCTCAACAAATTGCTGAAGGTGATCAGCGTCTAATCGGTGTTATGATAGAAAGTCATTTAGTCGAAGGACGTCAAAATTATATAAACAAAGACAGCCTTGTTTATGGACAAAGTATTACTGATGAATGTATAAACTGGGATGATAGCTTTGAAGTATTAACAAAGCTTTCTAATGCTGTTCAGCAACGCCGTGTTAATCTGGAAAATGATTAATATATAATCTACCATAGATAGATTGAGATAAAACTTTTACGGAGTCGTCAAATGGGGTTTGTGATTGGTGCTGTTGTTGCATTAATTGTCATTTTTTTACTAGCTTACATAACGGTAAAAAAGCCAGTTTTTGGTGAAGTGATGATTGGTTTGTCTATACTCATGGTTTTGACATCGACTTTTTTCTATTTTCAAAAAGATAATCGTGTTGAAGACAAAAAAAGTCGCATACCTCCAGAAAAGATAATCTTATCAGACATTTCTCATTCTCTTGCCTATGGATATTATTATAAATTAAAAGCTCAATTAACTAATCAATCTAGCAAGTATCGTTTGCAGTCTATTAATTTAAATATTAAGTTTTACCAATGTCCGCAAACGTTTAACGCATTAATTGAAACCAATTATGATCAGTGCAAATTTTTAATGGAAAAACCACATAGTATCAAAACAAGACTATCGCCAAAACAAAGTACTGATATAGAAAGTTATGTCTTACTTGATGAGCAAGTGTTAATAAATGCTTATGCTTCTTTAAAGTCAGATGGCTCTTTATCTGCTGAGGGCTCTTTATCCGCTAATGGCTCTTCATCAGCTAATGGCTCAATTCAATGGCAGACAATAGTAGTGGATGGATTAGCGCGTTAAGCTTTTGCTAAATCAAAGTCTATAATTTCAGCTGAGGCTTGTTTGACGGAGGAAGCAAATTTATATTTTGGTAAAATGGAATGCTCGTCTGATTCGCATTCTGCTTTATCCAGGCTTGAAATTGCTGTTTTGAGCTCTTGATAACTATCCAGCATCATTTCTGAAATTTTGATGCAGCAGTGCATTGGATTATTTGATTTTCTACGCTCCATATCTATTTGAAACTGTAGGCCGTTTAACCTTTTTTGATAATGTTCAGGTGCATTTTCAATTAATTGAGCACAGAGCTTTTGGCGTAGTTCTTCAAGTTGATCGGGTGAGTTTTCAGCCATTTTAAGTAATTCATCTATTTCAGGTAATTGATTATCCATCGAACAACTCCCATTAATTTAAGGCTTACTATTGGGAAGTATTTTAGTACGTATCGATAATCTAAACAAGAAAAATGGTCAAAAAGTAATCAATAAAATATTTGAAAGTTTATGTTATTTATAATTTAATTATATAAATAATTGTTTAATGGTACTTTTTCTGTTCTAGTAAGCGTTCAATTTCCTTATAAATTTTATTGATATTTTCTTCTAGTTGCTCATCACTTAAATTGAAAAGCTCATAGTCCGTATGACTGATGATTTCCATAAGTGCTGGTGCTCCAAGATAACGCAATCCGCCATGCATTTTGTGAATAATATTGCGTAACTCTTCTTTATTATTACTTTTGAGCTCATCCTCTATTTTTTGCTTATATCCTGGTAGCTCTTTAATAAACATGGCTAATAAATCGTCAGCTAGTTTTTTATTACCTGAAACACATTGAAGTGCTTTTTCGGAGTCAAGAACAGCCAATCTCTCACTCATTGTTAATCCTCTAGTAAAGTTTAAATACAATTGTTACAAATCTTTTCTCTTTAATTGTCGAATATATCATAAAGCGCTAGAATAACATGAAGAAATATTCTATTTATTTTATTTAACCAATGTTATCTCTCATGCATTCGTTAACAAGTTGGAAAACAATGAATTATCCCACTATTGAAGAATTTGTCGGCAACACTCCATTGGTAAAACTTCAACGTTTACCAGGTAAAACAAGTAATCAGATCCTGGTCAAACTCGAAGGAAATAATCCTGCAGGTTCTGTCAAAGACAGACCAGCCTTAAGTATGATTGCACGTGCTGAACAACGAGGTGATATTAAGCCTGGTGATACACTTATTGAAGCAACCAGTGGTAATACAGGTATTGCTTTGGCAATGGCAGCCGCTATCAAGGGATATAAAATGATACTCATTATGCCTGATAATATGAGTGAGGAACGCCGTGGTAGTATGAAAGCCTTTGGTGCTGAAATTATACTTACTCCAGCTGAAGGCAGTATGGAAGCAGCTATAGACCTGTCCCGTCAAATGGAAGAACAGGGTAAAGGCATTGTTTTGGATCAATTCTCTAATCCTGATAACCCTGTTGCCCACTATTTGGGAACGGGTCCTGAAATTTGGCGTGATACTAATGGAGAAATCACTCATTTTGTCAGTGCTATGGGAACAACAGGCACTATTATGGGGACGGCCCGGTTTCTAAAGGAAAAAAATCCAAAGGTTGAAATTATTGGTGTTCAGCCTGAAGACGGTTCAAAGATTCCCGGTATACGACGTTGGCCAGAGGAATATTTACCAAAGATTTATCATCCTGATGAAGTTGATTCATTATTGGACGTAAGTCAGGAGGATGCTGAGAATACGGTAAGACAATTAGCTGCTCAAGAAGGAATTTTTGCAGGTGTTTCATCTGGCGGTGCCGTTGCTACAGCGCTTAAACTATCGGAAACTGTTGAAAATGCGACAATAGTGGCCATTATTTGTGATAGAGGTGATCGTTATCTTTCAACGGGAGTATTTCCTGCCTGATTAAACTGTATTTATTATGAAGAATAAACAGGCAAGAAAGCGCTCAGGTTTTTTGAACTTCAGATTATCAATTTTTTTTATTTGTCTGATTATTTTTCAAAATTCTTTTTCAATTGATAGTGTTGAACTTTTTATTCAAAAGATTTCATTTGAACAATTTTTAGATCAATCAGTTTCTAAGGGTAAGAAACAAATTGACTCTAGTGAGTTAAATGATTTAAAAAAACAAGGAAAATTATTCAAACAGTTGAATCTGGATAAGTTGTCTCTTTCTATTAATCTCACTTCGTCCCCGATTCAATTTCAAATAGATCTATCTGAACTGCAACTTCCAGAACCTTACAATAAGATAAGCACACTAAATATTATTTGTGATGACATTTCATTTAATGCATCTGAAATGACCTGTAAAGAAGGTCACCTTTCTTTTAAAGATCTTATCGAACAAAGTTTAACATCTGCTGAATTTTCCTTAATGTTTGACCATTCCAGAGATAAACTTAATTTAGAGATAAAAAATGTCAATATAGGTAAAGGACAACTATCGTTCAGTATTTTAGTCAATGACAATGTATGGAGTTCAAACTTTAATATTAATCAGCTTGATTATGAATATATAAAACCATACATCAATTTTTATTTGAGTAAGAATAATAAGGATATTGTTGATAAATTATCAAATACCGGAGGAATAATGAACCTTTCTGGATATGCCTCAGGTGTTATTTCTTCAAATTCACAAAGTAGTTCGAGTAGTGCTCTTGATACACTAAAGATGAAAGGTCATGTTAAAAACGTACGGTATGAATATGTTGATGATCTTGCAGAAAACCTTTCATTTGATTTTAAAATTGATGTAAAGGCAAAACCTGATTCAATAAAAAAAATAAATCCTCATCAATCTAATAACTATAAAGTCTCGTTATCGATCGATACTCATAGTGGTGAGTTAATTCAAAATGATATCTATATTGTTCTAACGGGCAAAGAAAAAATGCGACTAAGCCTTGATTATCACAATAGTAATGCAATTAATTTTTCACATTTTAAGCTCTATTCTAGTGATATTTTTTCAATGAAATCTAAAGGTAAGATTTTTCTAAATAGAGCTATACCTCTGCAGTCATTAGATGCTCACTTAGATATAATAAATTTGTCTGAATTTAATCAACTTTATCTTAATAATATCCTTTCAGGTACAGATTATGAAGAACTTCAAATTGAAGGCGAGATTTCAACTAATATAAAAAAAGAGTTAAGTTCGGTCAAATTTTTTACTGAGTTTTCGGATTTTTCTATGGAATTAACTGATCAATTTTCATTAATTGACTTAAATGGCAAGTTGTTTTGGAATAATCTCAAACCAGAGAAAAAGAAAAAAAACGTTTCAAGTAGTCATCTTACCTGGGGGGAGCTTATCTTAAATGGTTTACCTCTAGGAGCATCAAAATTTAATTTTATTACACATAATGATTATTTAAAATTGGAACAGGAAATGGATATTCCTATTTTTGATGGCGCCTTACATCTTAATACTTTAGAAATATCACAAATGTTTCCACAAACAGGTTCTGTGCAAATTCATTCAACTAATGATATCAGTGACAAGCCTCATAAAAAGTATAGTGATGGGTTAACGTTGACTGTTGATGGTATGATTAAACCCGTCTCAATGTCTTTACTGTCCAGCCATTTTGAATGGCCATTACTTGATGGATCTCTATCAGCAGTAATACCTTCGACAACTTACAATGAAAAACAATTAATAGTTGGTGGTGCTTTAATGATGCAGTTGTTTGATGGCAACATAATAATAAAAGATCTTCAAATTGATGAACCATTACAAGATTATGCCCAATTGTCTGCAAATATTGATCTGAATAACCTTGACTTACAATCTTTAACAAGAACTTACAATTTTGGTGAGATAGAAGGTCGTGTCGAAGGAAAAATAAATAAACTAGAGTTGAGTGCATGGGAGCCTGTTGCGTTTGATGCTTATATAAGAACACCTTCAAACGATAAAAGCAGTCATCGAATCAGTCAACGGGCAATTGATAACTTATCCAGTCTTGGAGGTGCTTCAGGTCTTTTATCTAGAAGTTTTCTTAGTTTTTTTGAAACCTTTCGCTATGACAAAATTGGTTTAAGTTGTAAACTTAAAAACAATATTTGCCGTATGTCAGGTGTGGAAGCAAAGGGCAATAGTTATTACATAGTGAAAGGTGGTGGTATTCCAAGAATTGATGTTATGGTGTATCAAACCCAGGTTAATTGGAAAGTACTGACGACACGCCTTAAAGCTATTCAGTCAGCAAATGAAGCCGTTATTGAATAGCAATAAAATTTGAGTAAGCTGTTTTATATTTTTATTCAGGCTCTATTCAGCCTGAATATGAAATAATAAAATCAAGGCTGTAATAAAGCCCAACCATACAGAAAAAAGGATTAAAATAATGAATATCAATAAAAATCATTCACTACAACAGATGCTGTCAGTCATATTGATCAGTTTTACTGTCATTTCTTGTGTGACGATTAATATTTATTTTCCTGCAGCAGCAGCTGAAAAAGTAGCAGAACAAATTGTTAATGATGTTTTACAATCAGGTGAACCTGATGCTAATGAAGATAAAAAAGTAATTGAAAATGAAAATAACCAAAGTCAATTAAATTCAAGTCCTATTGAGCAAATAGCACAGTTTAGTTCTCATTCTTTATCGACTCTTGTTGATTTTATTATTCCGGTTGCAGAGGCTGGGCAAGCTAATATTTCAATTGATTCTCCTAAAATTCGTTCCATTCGAAAAAGTATGGAAAAACGTCAATCAAAACTTCGTCCTTATTATGCTTCTGGTGCTGTAGGCTTCACAAATAACGGGTTAATAGCTAGCGTGAGTAATAAGGGGCTATCAGTTAAACAAAAATCGACGGTAAAGAAGCTTATTCGTTCTGAAAATAAAGATCGTCAGTCTCTATATGCCGAAATTGCAAATGCTAATGGACATCCTGAATGGAAGGCTGATATACAGAAGACATTCAGTAAAACGTGGATTAATAAGATTTCATCAGGTTGGATGTATCAAGTACCTTCAGGCCAATGGAAACGTAAATAAAGATTCTGGCTTTATTAAAGCATTGTTGTTGATCGCAAATAATGAGAAAAGGCTTGTGGTAATATGATGCACCACAAGCCTTTATTGTATTTGAGCTTTGATTACTAGAACTCTAATGTTAGGAAAAGAGGGAGACGCTAAAAAATAGAATCTATGAATTTCAAATTGATTCTATTTCACATCAATTTGAGAGAGTAATTTCAAATCTTTTGTATTAACACTCAATTGATAATTGCTATCCATTTTACCATGCACTCCAATATACCAGGTTGCCGCTGTATTGCTGGTCAAGCGACAAGTTTCAATTGATGAGCCTGACTTTTGTGGAGCACAATGAAAATTGTCTTCAGTTGGTTTCTTTGAATGAGCAACATACAAATCAACATCATCACTAATCTTTCTTAGTTTGACTGTTAGCTTTGATGGATTATCAACCTCTATTTTATAAAAATGCCAATCTTTGTGGTTAATTTCTTCACTAATTGTATCTTCTGAATAAATTGCTGTTGGAATGCTACTTGCTCCATAGCTAATAGAGCCAAATAGAAGTAATGGTATTAATGTAAATAAACTGCGTTTCATAAAGATTGCCCCCCACATTCTTAAGATTTTCAGCTTGCATGACTTATTTTTTTATTGTAGTCATTTCTATTGTAAATTTTAGTCCTTTTATATAAAAAAAGATGTCTTTTTGTGCAATTTTTATAACATTTTGTGCAAAAAACGATCAATATTTGTGTTTTTTAGTTAATTTAGTGAGTGTTGTTGCATAAAATCGTGTTGAAAACTTTCTATCCATTCAAATAATTCATCGGCTGGAATGGCTTTACTGATGTAATAACCTTGCGCTACGTCACAACGTAGAATTTGTAATAAATCCCAAGTTGCACGATCTTCAATGCCTTCTGCAACGACTTTTAAGCCCAGATTATGTGCTAGATCAATGGTTGCTCTGACAATTACGGCATCGTTATCATCATTGAGCATTTCAAGAATAAAAGATTTATCAATTTTTAAAACTTTAACAGGCAACATCTTTAAATAGCTTAGAGATGAATAACCTGTACCAAAATCATCGATTGAAAATTGAATACCACGACATGTATAGAATTCCATCATTCGTTTGGTTGTAACAGGATCAGACATGATTGTTGATTCTGTCAATTCTAATTCTATGGCACCTGGTGGTACTTCATTTTTTTCTAAAATTCTAAGAACCCTTTCATGACAGGATGGATCAAGTAAATTTTTAAAAGAGATATTAATTGAAATATTTAGAGCTAATCCTTGACTCTTCCAGCTATTATATTGTTTAAGACAACATTCAAATACCCAAATTGTAATTTCTCGAATAACATCTGTTTGTTCAGCAAGAGGAATAAATTCATCGGGTGAAATAAAACCATGTTCTGGATGATCCCAACGGACAAGAGCTTCGACTCCTGACAGATTACCAGTTTTAAAATTAACCTTTGGTTGATAATAGACGGATAGTTGTTCATTTTTTACTGCTTCATGTAACTCAGAAGTGAGAGAAACATCTTTACGAGGTTTATATGATTGCTGGTTTCTGTAAAGATAAAAGCCATCTTTACACTCTTTGGCTGATTGTAATGCAATATCAGCATGCTTTACTAAGTTATCAGCATTCAAACCATGTTCTGGATAGAATGCGATTCCTATATTTGTAGTAATATGATAATTATTTGCATTTATAAAAAATGGGGTTTCAATTAAGTCCAGGATTTTTTTTGCAGTATAGATGGTATTATCATGATCAATATCAGGCATAATGATCGCAAATTCAATACCGCCCATTCGGGCTATCGTATCTGATTGTCTGAGACTGCTTTTAAGACGACTTCCCAGTTGCTGGAGTAGAATATCTCCACAGTGATAGCCTAATTCTTCATTGATGTTTTTAAACTGTGATAAATTGAATAATAATAAACTGACATTGGTTTTATTACGTTGCGCACTATGTATTCGATGTTGTAGCCTATCAAAGAAAAGAGCACGGTTAGGAAGTCGGGTTAAGGTATCATGATAGGCTTGATAACGAATTGTTTCATCAGCTCTTCTATGTGCTGCACGAATTTCAGCTTCTTTTATTTCTCGATTCACAACAGGTACCAGCCTGATTAAATTTTCATAAGTGACAAAGTCATGTGCTCCAGCTTTCATAACCTCAACAGCAATGGCTTCATCAGAATGTTTGGATATGTATTGATCAGCAAAGACAACAAAAGGAATATCAAGTGAAATTTCTTTTGTTATGTTTAATGCATTCAATGCTGAGTAACGTGGGCCGTTATAGTTGGCAATAATCAGATCCCAGTTAGATTTGTGTAAGAGGTTGGTGAGCTCACTGATATTATCAGTAAGCTTATAAGTGAGTTTATATCCGCTTTTTTGAATTTCACCCAAAAGTAAATTAGTTTCAGATTGCTTATGATGGAGAATTATTATTCTTAATGTCTTCTGGGGAGTAGAGTCAGGCGTTAATTTTGAATTTAAATTAATAACTGGATTTTTATGATCCGTCATATAGGTTAGCTACCACTTATTATTTTTATTATTGGTTTAATAGCATGTTATTACAGTTTATTTAAAAGAAATACTAGGATTATTACTATATTATATAGGGTACATATTTTATTTAGTTCTTTACATTGATTTTGTGATCAAATTGACCATTTTTTGTCCTGCTGGAGAAAGCGAACGATTTTTGTGAGTAACAATACCAAGAGAACGATTTGCAATGATCCCAGGGGTTGTAATAGTTGTTAAGGTTTGATCGATTAAAGTTTGAGGTAAAACACTCCACCCTAAGCCAACACTCACCATCATTTTAATGGTTTCAAGATAATTGTTTGATAGTTTGACTTGTGGAGCTATGTTTAACTTCAATAAATATTCATCAAGTAACTCTCTGGTATAGGTTCCTACGGCTGGTAAAATTGCAGGAAATTGTGTTAATTGTTGTATTTGATAAAAAGTAAAAGTTTTTTCCCCTTTCTCCTCATTTAATAATGGGTGATTATTGTGGACTGCAATATGCATTGGATCAGACCATAATTTAATGACATTAAGATTCTTTGCGGGTTCATTGGGTAAGGTGATAACTGCTAATTCAATTTCGGCATTTTCAACGCAAAGACAAGCTGATTCAGAATCCATAAAATCCAGTTTTAAATTAACTTGTGGAAACTCACTAACATAGTGTTTTAAAACAGGAGGAAGCTGATGTAGACCTATATGATGACTGGTACCCATTAATAAATCCCCTGAAATAACCTTGCTCATTTCTGCGAGTGAGTTTTTTCCAGCTTTTAACTCATCAATAATACATTGTGCACGTGGTAAAAATAATTCACCAGCTTTAGTTAATATGATTTTTTTCTTTATACGATCAAAAAGTTTACAGTTTAATTCATTTTCAAGAGATGCAATTCGCTTGCTTATAGCAGGTTGAGTTAGATACATTGATTCAGCAGTTAATGAAAATGATTGTTTTTTTGCAACGCTTAGAAATGTTTCAATGGATGGAATATCCATGCAAAGTATCCTTATAGAATGATATATAACAAAGTTAAAACTAACAGAAGTCAGTAATATCTATTGAGTTTATTTAAATCGTTCGATGGCTTTTTCATATGTGTAAAATAAAGTTCAGTGTATTCATGATAAATCAATGTATTAGGATGATTTATTTATTATTTTGATTCTAATTTTTAAGTTAATAATTAAATTTATATATAACTAATAGTAATGTAAATTATAAAAAATAAGAATTTGAGTTATTATAGTTTAAGCGATATTATTATGGCAACAATAATGCGGTAGTTTTAAGCTATCAGGAGATAAATATGAGTGCCAAAACCTTATACGACAAATTGTGGGACAGTCATGTTGTCCGCGAAAATGATGATGGAACATCATTACTGTATATTGATAGACAGTTAATTCATGAAGTAACTTCACCTCAAGCATTTGAAGGCCTTAGGTTGGCTAACCGTAAACCCTGGAAATTGTCGGCAAATTTAGCGACACCCGATCATAATGTTCCGACCACCGATAGGGATCAGGGAATTACTGATCCTGTTTCAAAGCTTCAAGTTGATACTTTAGACTCTAATTGTGATAATTTTGGAATTACTGAATTTAAAATGGATGATATTCGTCAGGGTATTGTGCATGTTGTCAGTCCTGAACAAGGTGCAACATTACCCGGGATGACATTAGTTTGCGGTGATTCGCATACATCTACTCATGGAGCATTCGGTACACTAGCCTTTGGTGTTGGAACCTCTGAAGTAGAGCATGTTCTTGCAACACAGTGCTTGATTCAAAAAAAGTCAAAAAATATGCTGGTCGAAGTCAATGGTCAATTAGATGAGCATGTGACTGCAAAGGATGTCATTTTGGCTATCATAGGCAAAATTGGTACTGCAGGGGGCACCGGGTATGCAATAGAGTTTGCTGGTGATGCCATTCGATCATTCTCTATGGAAGGTCGTATGACATTATCAAATATGGCAATTGAAGCAGGTGCACGTGCTGGTATGGTTGCAGTAGATGATACGACTATTGAATATGTCAAAGGTCGACCTTATGCACCTTCAGATGAACACTGGGAACAAGCGGTTCAATATTGGAAAAACTTTTACTCGGATAGTGATGCACTATTTGATAAAACGGTTTCTTTGGATGCTGCAGACATTAAACCACAGGTCACCTGGGGAACATCACCAGAAATGACAATGGCTATAGATGAATTGATTCCAGATCCAACCAATGAATCTGATCCCGTCAAACAAGAAGGGATGAAAGCAGCCCTTAAATATATGGGGTTAACAGCAGGTGAACCTATCTCTGAAGTCTCTGTTGATGTGGTTTTTATTGGTTCATGTACAAATTCTCGTATAGAAGATATTCGTGCTGCTGCTGAAGTTGCAAAAGGGAATAAAGTTTCTTCAAGCATCAAGCAAGCTTTGGTCGTTCCTGGTTCAGGCTTGATTAAAAAACAAGCTGAAGAAGAAGGTCTTGATAAAATTTTAACGACTGCAGGTTTTGAATGGCGTGAGCCAGGATGTTCCATGTGTCTTGCGATGAATGCTGACAGACTTGAGCCTCAGGAGCGTTGTGCTTCAACATCAAACCGTAATTTTGAAGGTCGACAGGGGCAGGGTGGAAGGACACATCTGGTGAGTCCTGCTATGGCAGCAGCTGCAGCTATTGCTGGTCATTTTATTGATATTCCTCTTACTAACAAGCAAGGATAAAGGAGACTGTTATGGAAAAGTTTACAAAAATGACGGCAATAGCGGTCCCTCTGGATCGTGCAAATGTTGACACAGATGCCATTATTCCAAAACAATTTTTAAAATCTATCAAAAGAAGTGGTTTTGGGCCAAATTTGTTTGATGAATGGCGTTATTTAGATCATGGCGAACCCGGTATGGACAATTCAACTCGTCCTATTAATACTGATTTTGTTTTGAACAAACCAAGATATAATGGTGCTAGAATTTTGCTAGCTAGAGATAATTTTGGATGCGGTTCTTCACGAGAACATGCTCCATGGGCTCTAGAAGATTATGGTATTAGGGTCATAATTGCACCAAGTTTTGCCGATATCTTCTATAATAATTGTTTTAAAAATGGCTTGTTACCCATAATTTTGGAAGAACAAACGATTGATGAATTGTTTAATATGGTTTTTGAAAATGAAGGCTTTGAATTGACTGTTGATCTTGAACTAAAAAAAATTACGTCAGATTCCGGGATTTCTATTGATTTTGAATTAGATCAATTTCGTCGTCATTGTTTGTTAGAAGGTTTAGATGAAATTGGCTTAACATTAGAGCATGCCGATGATATTCGCGCATATGAAAATAAACAGAAAGAAATAACACCCTGGCTTTAAGTTCCGGGCTTTTAGTTTAAAAAATAGAGAAGAAATTATGAGTAAAAAAATAGCTGTTTTACCTGGTGATGGCATTGGAATAGAAATTGTTGCCCAGGCTGTTAAAGTCCTAAACTGTTTGAAAAATGATTTTGGCCTTGATGTTGAAATGGAAAATGGTCTAGTAGGAGGTGCCGCTTATGATGATTCGGGTACTCCACTACCTGAAGCTACATTAAAACTAGCCAGGGAAGCAGATGCTGTTCTATTAGGTGCTGTTGGAGGTTATAAGTGGGAATCTTTAGATATTGCTGTGCGCCCCGAGAAAGGCTTACTTGGATTACGTGCTGAATTAGAATTATTTGCTAACTTACGTCCTGCTATATTGTATCCCCAATTGGCACATGCTTCGACACTAAAACCTGAAGTAGTTTCTGGTTTAGATATTATGATTGTTCGTGAGCTAACGGGAGGCATTTATTTTGGCCAACCACGTGGAATAAGAGTTCTAGATAATGATGAAAAACAAGGGTTTAACACGCTTATCTATAAAGAGTCTGAAATAGAACGTATTGCGCATGTTGCCTTCGAAACTGCAATGAAACGCAATAAAAAGCTCTGTTCTGTTGATAAAGCCAATGTACTTGAATGTACAGAATTATGGCGTGAAGTTATGATTCGTGTCAGTAAAGAATATCCTGAAGTTGAGTTGAGCCACATGTATGTCGATAATGCAGCCATGCAACTTGTGAGAGCACCCAAACAATTTGATGTAATGGTCACAACTAATATGTTTGGTGATATTTTATCTGATTGCGCTGCAATGTTGACGGGTTCAATTGGAATGCTGCCATCTGCTTCAATGGATAAGAACCAAAAAGGTATGTACGAGCCTATTCATGGCTCTGCACCAGATATTGCAGGCCAGGACATGGCTAACCCAATGGCAACAATTTTATCTGTAGCAATGATGTTACGCTATTCACTGGGGGCTGAAGAGTTAGCAATTAAGGTCGAAAATGCAGTTGAATCAGTGTTGGATCAGGGACTTAGAACTGAGGATATCTACACAGAAGGTGATACTAAAGTAGGTACTGAAGCAATGGGTGATGCGGTTGTTGCTGCGCTAAAGACCTAAATATTATACAAGTCAGGATAAAAATTAATGACAACAGAATATGATGTTGCGGTGGTTGGTGCCACTGGAGCTGTTGGGGAAACTATGATGGCTATACTGGAAGAAAGAAATTTTCCAGTACGAAATTTATACCCTTTGGCTAGTTCACGTTCAGCAGGTAGTAAAATACAATTTAAAGGAAAAAACTACACAGTCCAGGATTTAAGTGACTTTGATTTTTCTCTGGTTCAAATTGGTCTATTTTCAGCAGGTGGGAGTATTTCAGAGAAATATGCCCCTAAAGCTGCTGAGGCAGGTTGTGTAGTTATTGATAATACCGCCCATTTTCGGTATGACGAAGATATTCCTTTGGTTGTTCCAGAAGTGAATCCTCATGCCATAGCTGACTTTAAAAACCGTGGAATCATTGCAAACCCGAATTGTTCCACAATTCAAATGTTGGTAGCCTTAAAACCTATTCGTGATTTGGTAGGTTTGGAGCGTATCAATGTATGCACCTATCAGGCGGTATCTGGTACTGGTAAAAATGCCATTGAAGAATTGGCTGGACAAACGGCAAGTCTACTGAATGCTAAAGAAATTAAAACTGAAGTTTATCCAAAGCAAATAGCATTCAATGTTTTACCACACATTGATGTTTTCAAAGATAATGGCTATACCAAAGAAGAAATGAAGATGGTATGGGAAACGAATAAAATCTTTGAAGATGATTCGATCCTAGTGAATCCCACAGCAGTCAGAGTTCCAGTTTTTTATGGCCACTCTGAAGCGCTTCATATTGAAACAAAAGAAAAAATTACTGCCGAAAAAGCCACAGAATTGCTTAATGCTTTTGATGGGATTGAAGTTATAGATGAACGAAATGATGGGGGCTATGCAACAGCTGTCACAGAAGGGGCTAACACCGATCCTGTTTATGTGAGTCGTATTCGTGAAGATATTTCTCACCCTCGTGGTTTAGATCTGTGGGTCGTTGCTGATAATGTTCGTAAAGGTGCCGCTTTAAATAGTGTTCAAATTGCGGAAATATTGATTAGAGATTATCTGTAACAAAACGGGTTGAAGACCTTTTTATTCTTTTTTTGTGATAAAAAAAATCAAGGAATCGTGATTTGGTCTGCAATTTTTAATTATTTTGCAAACTAGTTAATGTTTTTCTTGAATTTTTTAATTTAACATACTAATAATAATAGAGAATAAGTTATATTATTTACTAATGTGATGTTTTTTTAATCAAACTTGGTAAATACTATCTCAATTTTAGACAAGATTAAATGTTTTAGAATCCTTTAGTTTACTAATTTTTAGTATATATGACGATTTAGACGCCTGATAATAAGCTGAACCAATTGCTTATTTTTAATTTTTGTACTAATTTTGAATCAATTAAACTTCAGATCATGTTGATCTACATTTTATATAAAAGGGAGCCAGCAAGTGCGGAAATCAATCCTTGCATGTACCGTATCATTCTTAATGTCACCTATGGCCAGTTGGGCCTTGGGGATGGGGGATATACAGGTTAACTCGTCTTTAAATCAACCGTTAAGTGCTGAAATTCCACTTCATGCGGTGACTAAAAAAGATCTTGATTCCCTACGTATTGAACTGGCATCAAAAAGAACATATGCAAGAGCTAATTTAGAGCGTAGTGATTATTTATCTAAGTTTAAATTTAATATTGTTCAACGTAACGGTAAAAGTTATGTCACTGTGACAACACATAAGCCATTTAGAGAGCCTTTTGCCAATTTCTTAATTGAAGCTACCTGGGGTTCAGGGCGTTTATTGAGAGAATATACAATGTTGTTGGATCCACCTGAGTTTGTAAAAAAGCATACTCGCCCTGTAACAACAGCTACTGCATCACGTTCCTCTCAGGTTAAACGTACAACGACTAGTACTAAGAAAGTTTCCTCGCCTAAAAAATCTTCTGATTATGTACTGACACCTTCTGGTTCTGGTGAATTATCTTATGGACCAACCAAAAGAAATGACACTCTTTGGAATATCGCAAAAAACATGGCACCAGATAATGTTTCTGTCGATCAAATGATGATGGCGCTATTACGTGATAATCCCGAAGCTTTTGTCGGTAATAATATTAATAACTTAAAAGCTGGCTATGTTTTACGTATAAAAGATGCAAAAAGCTTGAATCAAGTCAGTCGTTCCAATGCAAGGCGACAAGTTAGAGAGCAATATCAAAGTTGGAAAGAAACCAGAAAACAAAAATCCACATCTAATATTGTTGATCGTAGTGATCGTAGCTCAGAGACAGCACCAAGCGATGGTCAATTAAAACTAGTCGCATCAGGTGATACTGATAAAGCTGGAATGCAGAATGATTTAGCATCCAACGCAAAACAATTAAAAGAAAAACTAGCACTTGCCGGTGAGAATCTAGAATCAAAAGAAATTGAAAATGAGGAACTTAGAGCGAGAATAAAAGAACTTGAAGAGCTCTTAAAAACAAAAACATCAATTGTTGAACTGAAAGATGAAAGCTTAGCTGCTTTACAAAAGCAAAAAGAAATGCAAGCTATTGATGCTGAAGCCGAAGTTGAAACACCTACAGTAGCTGATTCTCAAGTTATGGATGAAACTCCTGTAGAACCTTCAGTAGAAGCAGCTGCTGAAATGACTGACACTACAGATTCATTAACAGATGCAACTACTGAAATTGTTTTTACAGATCATATTGATCCATCTGTTGAGTTGTCAAATGATGAACAGATGGTTTCCGAGACCACCACACCTGTCAATGTGGATGAAGTGATTCAGATGCCTGAAGTTGTACAGGAGCAAGCTAAAACTGAACCAGTTAAACCCGTTGCAAAAGTGACGCCGACAACTAAGCCAAAACCAAAACCTAAAAAAGTGGCTCCTCCACCTGAAGAAAATATAGTAGATACTATGTTAAGTGAAGAAATGCTGCCTTATACTGCAGGCGGTGGTGCTCTACTGGTTGCTTTACTCGCATGGCTTGGATTACGAGGACGTGGCAAAAAAGAAAATGGTTTTGAAGAAAGCATTCTTGATTCAAAAATGGAAGATACTGATGAAAGTGATTTTAGTGTTGATGATTCTCAATTAGTTGACTCAAAAGCCGAAGTACTGGCCTCAGACGCTGAAACTTCCTTCTTAAGTGATTTTTCTGCAGATGATATGGAATCTCTACAACCTGATGATACGGAAGCAGACCCAATATCTGAAGCGGACGTTTTTATGGTTTACGGTCGTTATCAACAAGCAGAAGAGTTATTACAGTCCGCTATCAAGAATGATCCTGACCGTATTGATTATCAATTGAAGTTACTCGAAGTCTATCATGGCGATAATTCTAAAGACTCATTTGCTGTCCAGGCTGATGTCGTTAAAAATCTGTTGAAAAAGAATAATGCTGATTATGAAATGTCATCAGAATGGATTAAAGCTAAATCATGGGCAGAAAAATTAGGTGTTGATGTTGATATGCCTGATTCATTTGATGAAGACGTATCGACTTCTGATATGACTATAGATACTGAATCACTTGATGACTCTATCGATTCTGAAGATTCTATCGATTCTGAAGATTCTATCGATGTTGAAGACTCTATCGATGTTGAAGACTCTATTTCCAATGATGATGAACTCTCATTAGATGATTTATCAGATGACTTATCACTTGATAGTGAAGAAATTAATTTAAATGAAGATTCTATTTTAGGTGATGCTGATGATTCAGATGATTTCAATTTATCTCTTGATGAAGAAACATCAGAATTTTCATTAGATGATTCAGCCCTGGATAATGAGATAGAAGGTACTGATGAATTTAATCTTGATTTAGATGATTTAAGTTCGGATGAACAAGCAGACAATTTAGATGAATCAACACTCAACCTCGATGAAAGTATAGAACTTGATGAAGATACATCAAATGATATGGAAGGTGATTTTGATGGTACTTTAGATCTGGAAGATAATTCTGAAGATAGTTTAGAGTTAGATACTGAAACATTAGATTTAGATGATGATAGTGTGGAACTTGAAGATAGCCTTGAGCTTGAGGACAGTCTTGAACTTGGTGATAATCTTGATTTAGATGAGACTCAGGAAGAAGGCAGCCTTGAGATAGAAGACAGTCTTGAACTAGAGGACAGCCTTGAACTAGATGATGCTTTAGAACTTGATGATGGAACTGATCAAAACGACAGCATGGATTTAGACGATGTTGATAATTCATTAGCTTCAGCTGGTGATGAATTAGATTTACTTGATGATGATCTTGATTTTGATGAACTTGAAGATGATTTCCCAGAACTTGATGCTGTTGGTACCAAACTGGATCTTGCTAAAGCCTATATTGACATGGGTGATATGGAATCGGCTTCAAGCATTTTAAATGAAGTCATTGATGAAGGTGATGATGATCAAAAATCTCAAGCAAAATCATTATTAGAGCAGACTAACTCTTGAATACGATGAATTTATGCACCCTGCAATTAAGATTGTCAATCTAATAATAGTTTCAATCTTTTTAACGCAGGGTGGGTGGTCTACTTTATTTCTAACGGGAGCATTATTGCTCCCGTTTTATTTATCACATTTGGAGTTTTGGGGTTCAGCGATAAAAATGTTGTATCGCTTAAAATGGTTTTTTATCTCAATTCTACTAATTTATTATTATTATACACCCCATGTACTTACTTCAGATTCACTCCAGGTTCAAAGTGCTTTTGTTCAATTTCTACAGCATATTTTACCTGGCATGTTTAGAATTTCAGTTTTAGTCTTTATTCTTTTTTCAGTCAATTTATTTATTAAAACTACAACTAAAGAAGAAATATTATCTGCATTACTTTGGTTGTTTTTACCTTTAAGGATATTTAATATTGACATTGAACGGCTATCTCTCAGAGCCGTATTGACACTTGAATATATAGAAGACTTATCCGTTAGGTTATCAAATTATAAACAAAATAAATCTCTTGAACTTTCAAATAAAGATGCTAAAACAGGCTATTTTTCGAGTGAATTTTATTTAAAAAGAAAAGATCATTTTTTACATCTAATTGAGCATTCTGGTATAATTTTTCGAGAAATTCTTAAAGAAGCTGAGAAGACATCTGGTAAATCCTATACTTTGGATTGTTTAGAATCACCGAAATTTATTCAATTCAGTTATCCCTTAGGGTTATTTCTTATTTATTTTTATTCTTTATAAAATATCAATCGCTTTCCTGTTATGCGTTGATTATTTATATTTTACTTTTGTATCAAACTATTAGGACTGACTTTAACTTATGCGTATTGCTTTAGGTATTGAATATGATGGTTCAGCATTTTCTGGATGGCAAATTCAAGAGGGTGATTATGCAACAGTGCAAGGTACTCTTGAAATAGCCTTGAGCAAAATAGCAAATGAAAAAATTGAAAAGTGTCAGGTTGCAGGTCGAACTGATACTGGCGTCCATGCAACAGAACAGGTCATACATTTTGATACTAATGCTGAACGCTCAATGCGTTCATGGGTTTTAGGTGCTAACCGATACTTAACGGATCATACGATTAGTGTATTATGGGCTCATCCAGTTGATGAAACTTTTCATGCTCGTTTTTCAGCTCAGAGTAGACGCTATCGTTATGTTATTTTGTCTAGAGACATAAGACCCAGCTTTTTAGATAAGAGAGTTTCCTGGGATTGTAGACCTTTAAGTTTGCCTCGCATGCAAGAAGCTGCGCAATATCTTATTGGTGAACATGATTTTAATTCTTACCGCACAGTAAAATGCCAGGCTAAAAGTTCTGTTAAAACAGTTCACCGTCTTGATATATCTCAACATGGTGAATTTTATTATATTGATATTGAAGCTAATGCCTTCTTACACCATATGGTGCGCAATATTGCTGGTGTTCTTATGGCTATCGGTTGTGGAGAGCAAGAACCTATATGGGCTAAGCAGGTGTTGGATGAAAAAGATAGAAGTAAAGCAGGGAAGACTGCAGCTTCAGGTGGTTTATATCTTACACATATTACATATGATCCTCAGTTTAACTTGCCCCAAATTGATTCAAAGACAATCGTTTAGAGATAAAAAAAATATGCTATCAACTTCCAACTAAAAAATTGTTTTTGCCACTTTTTTTCACTTCATACATACTTCGATCAGCAACTCGCATAAGTGTATCATAATCTTTCCCGTGTTCTGGATAAAAACTGACGCCAATGCTAAGCCCAATTTGACATTGGTGCTGGTTTAGAAACATGGGTTGACTCACTTTTTTTATTAGAATTTCACAGAGTAGATTTACGTCTTCAGGTTCTTTTATATTTGTGTAGCAAACAGTAAACTCGTCACCACCAAGACGTGCAATGAGATCTTCCTTTCTTAAAGATGACTTTAAACGATTAGCAATATTAACTAAAAGAACATCACCCATCGCATGTCCAAGCGCATCATTGATCGCTTTAAAGCCATCTAAATCCATATATAAAACAGCGAGTTGATATTTGCTTCGTTCTGCTTTATTAATTTCATGTGAAAGTAGCTCATAAAATAATCGGCGGTTAGGTAAACCGGTTAAAGGATCATGATCAGCACGATGTTTTAATTCAGTATTCGCTTTTTGTAGTTCTTTAGTACGTTGATCGACTTTAAACTCCAGTCTGGAATGTGCTTCAGCTAATTCTTTTTCCGTTTGTTCATGTTTTTCAATAGACTCAGATTGGAGTTTTAGCATTGACGTAATGTTGTTTATTACAATAATAGCAACGATTATGGTTGATAAGACAGAAAAAAAGGACAATAAAAAAACTATTCGAGAGGCGGATTGAATTTTTTTATGAGCTTCAGCTTTTAAAAATTGATTTTGATGATTCTGGTACAAAATAAATTGATCCATTAGAGAAATATTTTCATTTTGTGCCGGTATAGTATAAGTTTTAAGATGATCAGATGATTGTTTGTAGTTCCCATTTTGGGCAAGTTTAATTACCTTATATTGGCTGCTGACAATATCTCGGGCAATCTCTCTTTGAAGTTTTAGTAAAGTTATTTCTTCATCATTTAGTTTAGAGGCTACTAATAATTCTCTGGTTTCTAAAAAAAGTCCACCTAGTTCATGATATTCCGCTATGATTGCATCACGTTCAAATGGGTCTTTTTCATTACTAATGGCTTGTAGCTTTATGATTCGTTCGCGTGCTAAGGAACGTAAGGTATGCATATAATCAATTTGAGCATTTTGTGTCTCAATAATATGATTGATATCATTTTGAACCTTACTAAGGTGCTCAAACCCTATGATGTTAGACAGTATTGTCAGTACAACAATGAAGGTAAAAGAGAAAAAAAGAAACGTCCGAGCTTTTTTGCTATCTAAATACATAATATCTTTGTAATTCTTAGTATAAACAAAGTATATAAGAAATTTAAAAAATAGATAGGAAAGTTAGAAAGTATTGGCGATTATTGATGAACCACCGCTATAAATCATCAGTGGTTCAAGAGCATCTATGAACGTGTTTTTAAATGTCTGATTCTTCGTAATGTTCAACCCAAATCATAGTGGCTGCGATAACAGCTGTTGGCATAACAATAAAATTAATAAAGGGTATCATTGATGCTCCCATAGTGACACCACCAAACCCCATTGAAAATAGGCGATTTTTTCCTTGAAGAGCACGCTGCTGCCCAAAATTGAGCTTATGATTTGCCATAGGATAATCCATATATTGCAAGGACATCATCCAGGCTGTAAACAAGAACCAGATAATTGGACCAATGATTGGAATAAAAAACAGCATGAATAAGAAAGGAATAGACCATAAAATCATATAAATAAGCTTTCTAATTTCCATCATAATAGTTGGTATTAATTCTTTCATAACTTGCTTAAACCCACCCGAATCACTTAATGAATTTCCTGTTAGATGCTTTTCTGTTGCTTCGGCTAAGATACTATTAAATGGTGCAGCTACAATATTGGCCATGATTGAAAAGGTATAAAAAATCAAAACGAGTAAAGCAAGTCCAAAAACGATATATAGTATTGGTTTTATAAACTCTACAATTGCAGCAACCCAGGACCACATTCCTGAAGTATCAAGAAACTTTTCCATGTATTCACCAAAATAAGTGAATCCAAAGTAAATTCCAATTGAAAAAAAGAAAATATTGATAAGCAAAGGTACGATTACAAAACTTTTAATACCTGGTCGAGTTAAGAGAGGAAGTGCTTTGAATAAGTAAGAAATCCCTGTAATTGGATTATTATTTTTTGACATAAAAAGTCCTTATTATGAATTTTTAAGTTTAAACCATTTATAGCGTGCAAAGTGATAAGCTTTGCAATGATAAATATTACTATACGAACAAGTCGAACTTAAGGATAATGATTTTTTCTATCCTCACTTTAAGCATGCCATGTTGTTTGTGCTAATAAAGCGGCTCCTGCTGCGGCTTGCTGTTGTTCTGCCATTTTTACGGGGACACCTAATTTATGTTCTCTAATATGTCTCCAACCACTATTTAGGGCTCCTCCGCCAATACTATTCACTAGTTTGGGGTAAGGTGCACCTAAATCAACCAGCTTTTTATAAGCCATAGTCTCAATATCAGACATTCCTTCAAGAATTGCTTGAAAAAAATCATAATCGTTTTTGGGGCGTGGTGATAATTGAGGTAGAAAATGAGATTTCTGAATTGGGAATCGCTCACCAGGGGATGATAGAGGGTAATAATTTAAATCAAGCATTGAAAATTTATTACTCTGTATGTTATCTATGAGTGTATTGGTATGTTGAGAAAGTTCATCAGAGCTAAAAAAAAGTTTTAGTACTTCACCTCCTGAATTAGAACTGCCTCCTACTAGCCAAAGTTTACCATATGGTTGACTATATACTCCTGCATCATAATCAAAAATTGAATGGTCTGAAATTACTTTCATAACCAGACTAGAACCCAATGATGTTACTGCATCACCAATATTTTTAGCACCTGATGCAATAATTGCTGCTGTACTATCTGTTGTACCTGCACAAATTTTGAGATCTTCTCTGAAACCAAAATGTTTTGCCATTTGAGATGAAATATTGCCGATAACCTGACCAGGTGAAAAAACTTGGGGCAAAATTGAAGATGGAATTTTTGATTCATTGAATAATTGAAGCAACCAGTCAGGCCAACAATGAGATTGAGCATCATAACCCATTTTTAAAGCATTATTGTAATCACTTATCCCATATTTTCCCATTAAATGACCACTTAACCAGTCTGATTGGTTAAGTGCATAGTGTGTATTATCTTTCTCATGTTGGTTTTGGTGAGTGTATAGCCATAAAAGTTTAGCTAATCCCGAAGTTGTTCCGATAGCTGCAGTGTCAATAGGAGCAAATTGTTTAATTAAGCTGGCTTGATTAACTGATCTCTGATCGTTGTACATCAAGGCTTCTGAGGTTGGTTTACCGAGAGCATCACATAGTAAAACGGTACCAGATGTACCATCAAAGGCTAAATGAGTGATATTTTCAAAATTGAGATTGTGATTAAGCTTAAGGTTTGATGAAAGTTTAGAAATAACTTGTTCAAAAGTTTTCCACCAGTCGTAAGGATCTTGAGAATATCCTATGATTTGTCTGCCTTCCAAAGATGAACTTGAGAGCGGTTTTGAATAATAAGGCTGACTTTGGGGAAGATTACATTTTGCATCAGAAAGGAGGCAGTGATTTTTATCCACAATCACTGCACGTATTCCAGAAGTACCGATATCAATTCCTATGCTGAGCATGCTTTGATTGGTAAAGCTTTATGATGGTAGGTGAACAGGGGTTGGTGGTATCCAGTTATCAGCTCTATGTTCAGCAATAACTGTGGTATAGATGCCACCACGTACATAAAACTCGGCACAAATTCTCATAAAACGAGGACTAGTCGCTTTTACTAAATCAGAAAGAATATCATTTGTTACTTTTTCATGAAAAGCACCTTCATTTCTAAAGGACCACATATACATTTTTAAAGACTTCAATTCGACACATTGTTTATCCGCAATGTACTCAATATTAATGGTAGCAAAATCAGGTTGTCCTGTTTTTGGGCACAAGCAGGTAAATTCGGGGACCTTGATTCGAATAGTGAAATCTCGTTCAGGTGTAGGATTATCAAAAGTTTCAAGTTCCTTGCTTGGTTGTGTAGAGCTAAATTGCATGGACATAATGTGTTCCTGATACAGTTGCTAGGAAAAGCCCTAGAGTAATTTTTTTAAGTGTGCGAATTTTACACTATTAGTCTAATTAATTCACATCAGATAGAAAATTGTTAATATTTTTGAAGTGCGCACGTTTTTGATATCTATTGAAAACTAAAATAGATTTTATATTAAAAATTACATTATCTATTAAGTCTGGGTAAACTTGGTTAGAACGTCAGAATCTCTTATCTCTTATCTTAATTAATATATTTTTAATACTTCAGGGATCAGTCAATACTTTGGGTTAACAAATACAATCTGAAATTGATTTAATTTTATTGTTGTTAAATATTGAATGAATTTATCGAGTCTATTTTAAATTGTTTCTAAAATTCAATACCTTAAACAAGAAGGATTTAATAATGTTTATATTAAATTTTCGAATGCTAAAGATTTTCTTTGGCGTATATTTGCCGAAAAATTGTAAAAATTCATTGAAGCTTTCAAGTTATCTCCTACTTTTCAGTCTAATTATCTTTCCTTGTTTAACAATGGGTAGTGAAAATTTATTTACAATTCCTATCGTTTCCCTTGAAGAACAAGTCCAAAATACTACTGACAAAAACACCAAGAAAAACAAAAAGGCAAAGAAAAAAAAGAGAAAGGGGGTTGCCATAACTCTTACTGAAAATTTACTCTCTCTCAACAAAGGTGATGAACTCAACTTTACCAGTCTTTCAGGAAATTCATATACTGTCGTTTTTGATCGCCTTAAAAAAACACATAAACGTTCGCTTAACTGGGTAGGACATTTAAAAAATTCAGGCGTTCAATACCGTGTTCTTATAAGTATTAAAGGTAAGTCAGTAAGGGGACGTATTAATACTCCTGAAGGACCAATGAAATTAAAAACTATTGGTGGTGAACTTCGATTAATTGATTATAAACATGAAAATTATAAGCCAGTTCCATTTGTTAATGATGTTGTTGTACCTGAAGAACTACCAGTTTCTCAACAAGCAGATATTCAGTCACTTGAAAGCCAAAGTCTTCAAGATAGTCCAGGAGTCCAGATAGCAGCAGCTCCGACATTAATAAATGGCAATTCCATTGTGGATGTTCTTGTCGTTTATAACAATCTATTTGCAACAGAAAATGCAGGGGATGTTTTAACAAGGATTGATCATCTGATATCTTTAACCAATCAAGCCTATTTAGATAGCAAAGTAGCAATGCAAATAAGGTTGGTTGGTACCAAGAAAGTAAATTATACCAATGAATCATCTAATAGTACGGCACTGGGTGCCATTACCAATAATACTATTTCAGGTGTCGATATTGCTGCTTTAAGAAATCAAGTAGGTGCAGATTTAGTTGTTATTATCAGACCTTTTGATAAAGCCACACATGCCAGTTGTGGTACTGCATGGCTCAATCGTAATTTAAATTCAGCATATGGTTATGGTGCAGTAAGTGATGGCTCAGATATAGGCGGAACGAATTATTATTGTAGTGATACCACATTCGCACATGAGCTTGGTCATAATATGGGGTTGACTCATGACTATGCTAATGCTGGAGGTAGTACTGGTTCACACTCATATTCTTATGGATATGGAGTGTCAGGCATATTTGGCTCAATAATGAGTTATTTAAGCCCATCAGTAGAAGTTTTCTCAAACCCGGATATTTCTATTTGTAATGGCAGAACCTGTGGAACAGCAGCTTATGATGCGGTTCGTTCACTAAGCCTAGACAAACAAAGTATTTCCAATTTTAGAAATGAAGTCATCAATATCACTGATTCAGATGGTGATGGTTATGATGATGAAGATGATACATTTCCAAATGATCCAACAGAATGGGTGGATACTGACAGGGATGGTATAGGTAATAATGCGGATTTGGATGATGATAATGATAATATGAGTGATTTTGATGAGATTGCAATAGGACGTAACCCTTTAGTTAATGAAGGCTTTATTGTAATAATGATTCAAGACAATTAAATTTATAAAATCATTACTTTCCCTGTGAGTTATCTCCAATGCTGGTAAAGGAAGATCAGTTTGGGTAAAATGATGAATCTTTAATAAAAAATATTCTCATTAAAACCTATCATTCAATAAATAAAGTAACGGAATGCGCTTAAGCAAAATTAAACTTTCGGGTTTTAAATCATTCGTTGATCCAACTGTTTTATCCTTTCCTAGTGATCTTGTCAGTATTCTCGGGCCTAATGGCTGTGGGAAATCCAATACTATTGATGCTGTTCGTTGGGTGATGGGTGAAAGTTCAGCTAAAAATCTCCGCGGCGAATCAATGACTGATGTCATTTTTAATGGTTCATCAGGTCGTAAACCTGTTGGGCAATGTACTGTTGAGTTACTCTTTGATAATTCTGATGGCACAATTGGTGGCGAATATGCCCAATATAATGAAATTTCTGTAAAACGAACGGTTAACCGTGATGCTCAATCACAATATTCACTTAATAATGTTCGTTGTCGTCGTAGAGATGTCACTGATTTATTTTTAGGTACAGGTCTAGGTCCTAGAAGCTATTCAATTATTGAACAAGGCATGATTTCTCGCCTTATTGAATCCAAACCTGAAGAATTGCGTATTTATATTGAAGAAGCTGCGGGTATTTCAAAATATAAAGAAAGAAGGAAAGAAACAGAAAATCGAATTCGTCATACTCGTGAAAATCTGGAGCGATTGGATGATATTCGGTTGGAACTGGATAAGCAGATTGCTCATTTACACAGACAAGCACGAACTGCTGAACGTTATACTGAATTAAAAAAAGAAGAGCGTCTTAAAAAAGCCCAATTACAAGCACTTCGTTGGGATGCAATTGATATTAAGGCAAAACAACAAGAGTCATTAATTCAGGAAAAGGAAATTGCATTAGAACAACAGACTTCTGAATTACGTGCAGTAGAAGCGGGTATTGAAGAGTCTCGAGAAGTAAATATCGAAGCTAATGATGAATTTAATACAGTGCAGGGAAATTTTTATCGCATTGGTGCAGATATTGCCCGAGTTGAACAGGCGATTACCCATGCAAAAGAAAAGAATCAACAACTAAAAGAAGATCTGGAACAGGCTGAGCGTTCATTTGAAAATGTGAATCTTCATTTACAAGAAGATGAAGAAAAGTTGTTACGTCTTAATACACAGCTTGAAGAAATCGAACCTGAGTTCGAACAAGCCAGTGAACTCGAAGAACAATCGTCTCAAATCTTGTCTGAATATGAACATTCTATGCAAGATTGGCAAATGCGTTGGGATGAGTTTAACCAGGTCTCTCAGGAACCCTCTCAAACTGCGCAAATAGAAAGAACTAAAATCAGCCAGGTTGAACAAAATATAATCAACCAGGAACGTAGAGTTGAAAAGCTTCAGGGTGAATTGGCACAGTCATCAACGGTTCACCTTAAAGAATCTTTAAGTGGCCTAGAGTTAGAAGTTTCAGAATCGGAAGAAATTACCACAACTTTACAGAAGCAATTAGAGGTTGAGCGTGAAACAATTCAGGAAATCCGAGATAACAATCATCAGTTAAACAATGAATTAGATCGCCATCGTAGTGATTTACAGTCTTTAAAAGGTAGAAAGGCGTCATTGGAGGCTTTACAACAGGCGGCTCTTGGAAAAAATGATAAGTCGCTTCATCAATGGATGAGCCATCGTAATATTGCTGATAAACCCAGAATTGCGGAACAAATTAGCGTTAAAGATAACTGGAATACTGCAGTTGAATGTGTCTTGGGAGACTATCTGGAAGCCACATGTGTTGAAGCACTTAACCCACTTTTTGAACAACTTAATAGTCTTGAAAAGTCCAATCTGACTTTAGTTGAAAACTTAAACTCATCACTACAGCCTGCCAGACTTTCCTCGACAATGCCTCTACCACTGCTTGAAAGTTATATTGAAGGCGTCACTGATTTTATACAGCCTAGATTGCATGGTGTATATGCGGCTGACGATTTAACGACAGCAATGGAATTTCGCCAAAGTCTTGAATTAGAACAATCTATTATCACTAAAGATGGGATTTGGATAGGCCCTAATTGGCTGCGTGTGGTAAAAGATACTGATCAAAATGGGGGGGTTCTGGCAAGAGAGCAGGAGTTAAAGGAACTTAATGAACAGTTTGCACTCAAACAACAACTGGTTGATGAACAAGGAGAGCAAATTGAGCAAGGTCGAATTCAATTACGTGAAATAGAGCATAATCGAGAGAATTTACAGACTGAATTCAATCAGCATAACCGTAAATTGTCGGAACTCCGCTCTCAGACAAGTGCTAAACAATCTCGCCTTGAGCAAATTATTTCTCGTGAATCCAGTGTGCATTCTGAAATTGAAGAAATCAATCTACAGATTGAAGAAGCTAAGATTCAAATTGAAGAATCTACAGAACGCTTACATACTGCTTTAGAAATGATTGAAGATTTTTCTTTGCAACGTGAACAATTAAATCAGGAACGAGAATCTTATCGTGGCCAGCTCGAAGAAATGCGCATTAAAGCACGAGAAAATCGTGAACACAGCCATGCTTTAGAAATTCGCTTACGTGGTTTGAAAACAGAAATAAGCTCTACAGAACAGGGTATGATTCGTTTAAAAGGTCAATTGGAGCAATTATCTTTTAGACGTCAGCAACTTTTAAATATGATGACGGATGATGATGGTGATTCGATCCAACAACTTGATATTGAGCTTGAAAGTCATCTTGAATCACGAATTCTGGTCGAAGAACAACTATCATTGGCTCGACAAAAAGTTGAAGAAGTAGATCATGCTCTAAGAGATTTTGATAAAAAACGCTCTCAGATTGAAAATACCTTACAAGGTTATCGTTCTGAATTAGAAAGTATCCGCATTGCTTCACAGGAACTTATTGTTAGACGCCAAACGTTAAAAGAACAAATTGATGAATCGGGTTTTTCTCTTGAAGCGTTATTTATGGGAATGCCACAGGAAGCCAGTGAAACTATCTGGAAATCTGAGGTGGATAATCTTGCTCAACGTATACAGAGGCTTGGTTCTATTAATCTGGCAGCTATTGATGAATACAAAGAACAATCAGAGCGGAAAAAATACCTTGATGCACAAAATGAAGACTTACTCGGCGCCTTAGAAACATTAGAGGGAGCTATTGCCAAAATTGATCGTGAAACAAGGACTCGCTTTAGAGAGACATTTGATAAAATTAACTCGGGTGTTCAACGATTATTCCCTAAACTCTTTGGCGGTGGGCATGCTTATCTTGATTTAACGGGTGATGACTTGCTCAATACTGGGGTTACCATTATGGCCAGACCTCCAGGAAAACGAAACAGTACAATTCATCTGCTATCAGGTGGAGAAAAAGCAATGACTGCAGTATCATTAGTTTTTGCAATTTTTGAACTGAATCCAGCACCTTTTTGTATGCTTGACGAAGTTGACGCACCTCTGGATGAAGCGAATGTTGGGCGCTTTTGTGCAATGGTTAAAGAAATGTCTCAGCACGTACAATTTATTTATATTACTCATAATAAAACAACAATGGAAATGTCAGAACATCTTTGTGGTGTAACAATGAAAGAACCTGGTGTTTCACGTATTGTTGATGTTGATATACACGAAGCTGTTGAAATGGTGGAAAGCTAAAACTTATGGATGAACTTACATTTTTACTAATATTGGCGGGGGTTGGTGTCGTACTGCTTGTTGCTATGTTTACTTACTATAAACACCACAAAAAAATCAATGATGAGATTAATGATTTTAATCACCATGTACACACGATAGATGACGTACTTTTAGAGAATGATCAAAATAAAAATCATTCTTATAATGATTTAAATGATGAGCTTCCCGGGTCTTTTTCTGCTTCAAGACAAGATAATTTTGATATTGATGACGTTTTTATAAAACACGATTCTTCGTCTCAACATTCAAATAAATCATCTTCTACTGATTCTACTAGCTCTACAATCACTACCAGTGAACAAGAGTCAGATAAACGTGAATTAGTTGATGGTGTTTATATCAATACGAAAAGGGTTATAAATACTGAACACTCAAATCCCCAACCTGATTTGAGTCAAAAATCACAGTCAGTTAACTCTTTTGCACCAATTAGAACTGATAATGCTTCCAGTCAGGTCGTGTCCTCAGAACCAGATGATCAAAACATTGAAAGACCTCCTTCAATGAATCCGTCAAATAGGCAGGCCGATGTTGATTATTCATCGGCAAGAGTTCAGAGCGTGAAAGCAGAGTTACAACAGACTGCTAAAAATACACCTGATACAAATCATTCTAGTCAAAGTGTTAATGTTGGAAGTCAAAAAATTACCCCAAAAATCAATATCGTTTACGATCCTATTCCTGAAGGTGTTGAAGAATTAATTATTTCTCATACGATATTGTCTAAGGGTGAATATTTTACTGGTGAAAAACTTTTTAAAGCTTTGGAATCCGCAGGCTTATTTTTTGGAGAGATGAGTATTTATCATTATCCTGGGGATGATAAAGCTGAAACCTTTGCTTTATTCAGCATTGCTAATGTTGTCGAGCCTGGTACTTTTAATCCAAATGAGCCTGAATCATTAACAACCCCTGGAATCTCAATGTTTATGCGTTTACCTACTCGCATGGGAAGTTATGAAGCATACGAAGAGTTTATTCATGTTGCACAAATGATTGCTGTAGAACTTGATGGAGAACTTTGTGATGAGACGCGGAGTCAATTAACTCAGCAGGCAATCACATACAAAAAAGAACAAATCAGAAAACTGAATTTTGAGATTGCAAAAGCAGAAAAATTAGCGGGAATTACACGTTAATGTCTAAAACAGCCGCCATAAAAAAAAAACTACCTATAGAACTTAGCGATGTAAAAAAGAGTGATTTAGTTGCACAGGTCCAGCAATTACATAAAAGTCTCAATTATCACAGTCATCGTTATTATGTCCTTGATGATCCTGAAATACCTGACGTTGAATATGACAAACTTTTTCGTCAACTCGAATCGCTCGAAGCTCAATATCCTGAACTTATCAGTTTAGATTCTCCTACCCAACGTGTTGGTGGAAAAGTTTTAGAAAATTTTCAACAAGTTCTTCATGAAATGCCAATGCTTTCTCTTTCTAATGCCTTTTCTTCAGATGAAATAGAAGATTTCTCAAAACGTATTGGTGAACGATTAGAACACGATGATTTTGAACTTTTTGCGGAACCCAAATTAGATGGACTAGCCATTAGTTTACGTTATGAGAAAGGAATTCTTGTACAAGCTGCTACACGTGGTGATGGGCAGACAGGTGAAGATGTTACCAGTAATGTTCGAACCATTAAAACCATACCATTACGTTTATCTGGCAATGATTTTCCTAAAATACTTGAAGTTCGTGGTGAAATTTTTATGCCGAAAAAAGGGTTTGAGCAGTTAAATCAGACTCAAATTAATAATGATGAGAAAACGTTTGCAAATCCAAGAAATGCAGCAGCAGGCAGCTTAAGACAACTTGATTCTAAAATAGCAGCTTCTCGTCCCCTTGATATGTTTTGTTATGGCATAGGTATTGTTGAAGACGAGAATGAAAATCATCCTATTGAATCAACACATAGCTTAATCTTGCAACAATTAAAGTACTGGGGGCTTCCCATATGTCCTGAAGTAAAAATCGTTAATAATTGGCAGGAATGTATTGCATATTATGATTCAATACTATTAAAACGATCTGAACTCCCTTATGAAATAGATGGAGTCGTCTATAAAGTCAATAGTATTGCACAGCAGCAAATTGTAGGCTTTATTTCCCGTGCACCTCGTTGGGCAATTGCTCATAAATTTCCTGCAGAAGAAGCTATGACACGTCTTTTAAATATTGATGTCCAGGTGGGAAGAACTGGTGCATTAACTCCTGTCGGACGTTTAGAGCCTGTTTTTGTAGGAGGGGTCACCGTAACTAATGCAACCTTGCATAATCAGTCTGAAATTGATCGTAAAGGTGTTCGTATTGGAGATATGGTGATTGTCCGTCGAGCAGGGGATGTGATTCCAGAAATCGTAAAACCAGTTCTATCAAAACGTCCTGATAAAACACAAGTTTTTAATATGCCTGAGCATTGTCCAATTTGCGGATCACTTGCAGAACGAATTAACGATGAAGCAAAATCACGATGTACTGGTGGTCTTTATTGCCCAGCTCAACGTAAAGAAGCAATTAAACATTTTGCTTCACGTAAAGCAATGGATATTGATGGACTAGGTGATAAGTTGGTTGAGCAAATGGTTGATGCTGAAATGATTCATGATATATCAGATTTATTTTCATTATCAGCTGAACAAATTAGTAATATGGAACGAATGGGTGAGAAATCAGCAGATAATTTAATTAAATCAATTGAGGCAAGTAAATCAACCACTTTACCGCGATTTATTTATGCACTTGGTATTCGTGAAGTTGGTGAGGCTACTGCATTAGCATTAGCTAATCATTATCAATTGTTATCAAAAATACAAACTGCAAAAGCAGAAGATTTACAAAATGTTCCTGATGTTGGACCGATTGTGGCTCATAATATAGAAACATTCTTTTCTCAAGAACATAATGATGAAGTGATAAAAAAACTTTTGTCATCTAGTATTCATTGGCCTGAAATCTTAAAAAAAGAAAAAGATGAACTCCCATTAGCGGATAGGGTAATTGTATTGACAGGTTCTTTATCCGAAATGACACGAAATGATGCTAAAGCTCGGCTGATAGAATTAGGTGCTAAAGTGAGTGGTAGTGTTTCGAAAAAAACAGATTTAGTTATAGCTGGTGACAAAGCGGGTTCAAAGTTAAAAAAAGCAGAAGAGTTGGATATAGAAGTGATGGATGAAGCAGGGATGTTATTACTTTTTAAAAAATATGAGTTATAAATATTTTATACTTATTATTATATGTTGTCTTTTTGAAACAAACCTTTCTTTTGCTTCTGAAATCAACTTAAGTCGAACCAAGCTAATTCAATTGGCTTTACATCTTGAAGTTGCTGAAAAAGAGCTTCAATATGATTTTTCTCGTATTGCGATACTAGAAATGATCAATACATATGAACAAGAAATATTAAGATCACAACAAAGTTTAACTGAGTTACAAACTAACAAAGTTAATTTTAAAACAAAGGATAAAGCTAAAAAAAGAGCAAAAATTCGTGGTTGGCAACATGCAACACGTAATTATTTAAATACTCTGGATCACTTTCTATTTGTAATGGATTCAGGTGTATCGATTGACTTTATAATCAGCAAGCAGAATAAAATTATAATTTTAGTTGGGGAACAGCCAATTATAATTTCAGGTCCCAATTCAGGCTCTGATAAACAGATTGAACATAACATTGTTGAACAATTTTGTATTATTTATGACTGCCGTGAGTATTTTCAAAAATCTGATGCTGATAACAGTTTGATTAATACAAAACCTTTGTATAATGAAATAACAGGTAGCTGGACCATACATTCTGATTTAAAAGCAGAATTTATTACCAGTGATAATCTAATTTTTAAATTTTCAAATATACAAGAACGGAAGAAAAAAGAATTATGGGCCGTTGGAGTTGCTCAGGAGTTATCTCTATTATTAAAACAACTGAAAAGAGCAGAACAAAAAGGCCATATTATTAATTGGCCAACAATGAAAATACATCAGTTGCCGTTAACTGATAAGGCTCAGAAAGTAATGATTAATGATACTGAATTTATAAAAAGTTCTTTGCCATTAATATCTAAAGAACAATCTCTATTTACTATCTTAAAGCCCAGACTCAAAAGTGATTTAAAGAACAATTTTGAAAAAAACATGGATAATCATATTATAGTTAATCAAGCGGATATTTATTTTAAACGTTAATCAGGAGCACCCCAAACCTGTTGACATTTTTTTATGTTAAATTCATGAGATATGGATTATGAAAATTAAAAGAAAGCCTTCTTATTTAGAACTGTTGATCTTGTTATTACCTGTTATTGCAATTGTTTATGCAGGGTTTTGGGGAGCCTATCAATTTGTATCACCTGCACCACCACGAGTATTAACAATATCCGCTGGAAATATTCATGGAACATATTATTCTTTTGCCAATAAATATAAAGAAGATCTAGCCTCAGATGGTATTGAGCTTAATGTTTTAGAGTCTAATGGTTCAAGGGATAATATTACTCGGCTTTTAAATAAAGAAGCAGATGTTGCATTGGTGCAGGGTGGTACAGCCTATGCAGATGAAGATCTCGTTTCTTTGGGTAGTTTATATTACGAACCAATTAGTATCTTTTATAAAAAAGAACTTGATCTACACAGACTTAATGATTTTTCAGGTTTAAAAATTTCAATTAATGTGAAGGGAAGTGGTACACACATGTTAGCAAGTCAATTGTTTGCTATTAATCATGTGAATAGTCAAAACACAGAATTCTTTTTTCTTTCAGAGAGAGAAAGTTTAGAAAAATTAACGGCTGGAGAATTAGATGCTGTATTTTTTGTCTCATCAATTAATTCGACTGTGATTCAGCAGCTACTACAAAATAAAAATTTTAAATTATTTAATTTTGAGCGAGCCGACGCTTATAATCAGGTTTTACCTTTTTTGTCAAAAGTAACTTTACATGAAGGTATTATTGATTTTAAAAATAATATTCCAAATCATCCGATAACATTATTGGCGCCTACTGCCAACTTGGTTGTTAGACATGACTTGCATAAATCATTATCGATACTTTTATTGCAATCAATGGAAAAAAATCATGTTAATAATGATCTTTTCTCAACACCGGATTTTTTTCCATCCGAACAACTGACTGCGTTTCCTGTTAGTGATGTCGCAAAGAGGTATTTAGACGTTGGGCCTCCTTTTCTTATAAAGTATCTTCCTTTTTGGATTGCAACTTTTATCGATCGCATGATAGTGCTCATGTTACCATTTGTATTATTAATATTGCCTCTTTTTAAAATTTTACCTCCAGTATATCGTTGGCGTATACGTTCGAAAGTTTATAAATGGTATGAACAATTACAACACGTTGATGATCAAACTAGAGTGGAATCTTTAACAGAAGATGAATATCAACTTCTTAGTAAAGAACTTGAAAGGATTGCAGATGAAGTCAGTAAATTACATACCCCTTTATCTAATGCGGATCAGTTGTACAATTTATTGGTTCATATTGATTTAATTAAGAAAACGATAAAATCAAAAATTACTGTACATAGTACAAAAAAATAATGCATAAAAATCTTTCATATTGATTTTGAATACAAATTCTCTAAAGAACATAAAAAAATTATTCTGTGCTGTAATTATCCTCCAGTTAGTTGGTTGTCATCATAGACCACCAACTAATAAAAATAATCTATGTACCATATTCACCGAAAAAAAAGACTGGTATGTCTCAGCTTTGAATACACAACGTAAATGGGGTGTTCCTGTGCATGTTTCTATGGCAATTATGTATCAGGAAAGTTCGTTCATATCAAAGGCTAAACCTCCAATGAATTATGTGTTAGATGTGATCCCAATAGGGCGAGTCAGCTCTGCTTATGGTTTTTCACAAGCAAAAGTTCAAACCTGGTTAGATTATGTTAAAGATACAGGTAATTCTTATAGCAGTCGTGATGATTTTAATGATGCTATGGATTTTATGGGATGGTATCTACATAAAACTTTTTCTCAAAATAACGTCATCAAAACGGATGCATACAATCATTATTTAAATTACCATGAAGGCTGGACTGGATTTAAAAATAAATCGTATATCAAAAAGCAATGGCTTATAAATGTAGCCAGAAAGGTTAAAAAACGTGCTCAATTATATCAATATCAATATCGCGAATGTAAAAATAACCTAAAAACAAGCAATGAGTGGTTTTAAATTTTAATTTTTTTTAAATTAAAAACTTTCGTCATTCAATCTTCATCAAATTGTCGTTTATTTGTCATATTTGTTGACTATATTAATTTCTACTAAATGAAAAAGAGATTAATATAATGAGAATTCAAGGAATTACGAGTGATTCAAATAGTCACTTATTATCGGAAAATGAACGGTTTTCAGTAAAACTAATTAATAATGAATCAGAATTAAACCAAGCAAGAAAACTACGCATTAAATACTTTTCTAATCATACGATAAAAAAACATAAATCAGCTGAAGCAAAAAAAAATGAGACGAGTGTTACAAAAAAACTGATAGAGCATCATAAGCTGATGGTTCATGATGGTTATGATAGTTATGCACAACATCTGGTTGTTGAAGATTTGAAAACTAAAAAAATAATTGCTTATGTAAGGATTATCGATGCTTTTACCGCTTTTAAAATTGGAGGTTTTTACTCTGAAACGCAATTTAATATTAATAAAATATTAAGTGATCAACAATATAATATGGAAATAAGTCGCTTATCTATACATGATGATTATGACAATGAACTAACAGCACGATTAATTTGGTCAGGCCTTACGCAATATGCAACAAATAATGGTTTTGATGCAATTATTGGTAGTCTTTCTTTACCTTTAGGTGAGAATCTAAGTGGTGTTACACAAACTATATCCAGATATAAAACTCAGCATATGAGTCAAAGTCAGTTTAGAGTGTTACCCTATCAATTACTTCCTGACAATAAGTTACTAACACCACTGAAATTCAATAAGAATGAAATAAAATATCCATGTGTTGATTACTTATTTTCAAATGGAGTTTCTTTATGCGGTGATGCACATTGGAATAAAACATCAAATACTGCTGAATTATTTATTCATTATAATATTTCTAATACTCAATCTGTTCCACATTGTATTCACATGAGCGAAGTGGAGTTGGGCTTGCTATGTAATTTGTAAGCTAAACTCTTTTTTTAATATAAAATCAAATGATAAGTGACTTTAGTTGTCTCTTTTTAATCAAACTTTGATTTTTTAATAATTAATTTTAACTAACCTTGTAAATAATGGTATTTTAAAAATTTCATTATTATTAGTGAGTATGAGTTTTATTGTTATTTTTAGGAATATTCCCTTCAAAATTCACCATTATATTCAAATGTGGTCTTTACTAATAATAATTATATATTTGACAGGTTGATAAGTCCCTTTGTATTAACTACTATTTATAAAGATGTATTTTTCTATGGGCTATTAGAGGTTGTCAATATAAACGCTTTAAAATCAATAACTTCAAGAGAACTTGTTTATATCTTTTCCCATGACTTAGCTCTTGTTGATGAGATTATAAATGGCTTTTGTAATACAAGTTATAATATTCTGAGTTTTAATGATTTAAACCAATTAAAAAATGCATTCATTAATTTGAATGGATCTGAAATACTTTGTGCTCTTATTCTTGATATACCTGTTCAAGATGATCAGTACAATGAAGCTAAAATTATTAATCAGCTTAAATCTGAAAACCAAAATTTCCCTTCACTTATCTATCTATCTGATTCTAATGATGTTCAGATACGGTTGTCAGCAGCACGTTTAGGGGCTCAAAGATATTTTACAAAACCTTTAAATATAAAAAAGCTTATTCATACCATTGATTCTTTAGAAACACTTACAATATCAACACCTTATAAAGTTATTCTGATAGATAATGATGTAAAAATGTTAAAATGCTCTGTAGAAATATTGGAAAGTTCCAACATCATTGTCCAGGCATTAACAAATCCCTTAGAAGTTTTGCCACTATTAGACAATTTCAAACCAGATATTATCATTACAGATCTCTATATGTCTGAATGTTCAGGATCTGAATTATTACAAATTATTCGACAAGATGATGATTGGTCTTTAATTCCTATTATGTTTTTATCTACTGAATCAAATCTTGAACCACAGTTAGCTGCAGTGGAGCTTGGAGCTGATGATTTTCTTGTAAAACCTGTACCAGCGAATAAGTTCATCTCATCAATTACAGAAATGGCAAAGCGGGCAAGAAAAAATGTATTGCTTAATAAAAAATTAAAAAATGCGTCTCGTGAAAATCGCTTTCAATTAGAAACAATGGATCTCCATGATATTGTTAGTATGGCTGATGCCAAAGGTAACATTATTAATGTGAATGATCAGTTTTGCAAAATCAGTGGATACAGCCGAAATGAACTTATAGGCAAAAACCATCGTATTCTTAAATCAGGCTATCATTCTGACGAATTTTATTCTGAATTATGGAAAACCATTTCAAGTGGTAATGTGTGGCGTGGAGTCATTTGTAATCTTAATAAACAGGGAAAAGAATATTGGGTTGAATCAACAATTGTTCCATTTCTTGATGATGCAGGTATTCCATACAAATATGTTTCTGCAAGAACGGATATTACAGAAATCAGAAAAAATGAAATAAGACTTCATCAAAGTCAGGCATTCGCAAATATTGGCAATTGGGACTTCAATATAATGACGGGGGAATTGTATTGGTCTGATAGGATTTCGTCATTGTTTGGGTTTGAACACAAACTTGAAGAAACAACATATGAGAGCTTCTTATCTGTTATACATCCTGAAGATAAAGATAAAGTTATTGATGCTGTTAATAATTGCATTGAATTTGGAAAAAAATATGATATTGAGCATCGTATCGTTTGGCCAGATGGAACAATACACTGGTTACATGAAAGTGGTGATGTAACTCGTTCTGAAAATGGACAACCATTACATATGTTGGGTGTTGTTCAAAATATTGATGTTCGAAAAAATGCAGAAATATTACTGATCAAACGTGAGAGACAATTATTAGAAGCTCAAATTCTAGCAAGAATAGGAAGTTTTGAAGCTGATATGATTACAGGAGAAATGTCGTGGTCAGATGAAATTTTTAAAATATTTGGTTATGTGCCTAAAAGTTTCACTCCTAATATTGATATCTTTAAAGCCGCCATACATCCTGATGATAGACAAATGGTTGAAGAAAGTGAAATGAAAGCAACAGATACTGGGAATAATGTTGTTGTTCATCGGATAGTCAGACAGGATGGTAGTATACGTCATGTACTAGAAATGGCGAATGTGCAAATGAATTCCTTAGGAAAAATTATTCGTATAACTGGTACAGTTCAGGATTTAACCGAAAGAATTAAAATGGAGGAAAAACTTAGACAACAACGTAAATTACTGAATATGTTGCATCAATCAACGACTGAATTCGTAGTGGAAGGTGATTTTCGTAAGGCAATGAATGCAATGCTTAATACACTGCTAGAGCTGACAGAAAGTGAATATGGTTTTACTGGTGAAGTATTATATGATAATGGTACACCTTATTTAAAAACTCATGCAATATCAAATATAGCATGGGATTCCCATTCTATAGAGCTTTATGAAAAGTCAGTGAAAGATGGTATTGAATTTCGGAATCTTAAAACATTGTTTGGTCATGTGCTAACGTCTCAAGAGTGTGTGGTGAGTAATAATCCTTTATCTGATTCAAGATCAGCTGGATTACCTGCAGGTCATCCGTCTATGAGTTCATTTTTAGGAATTCCAATTTTTTATGGTAACGAACTCATTGGAATGTATGCAATTGCAAATAGAAAAAATGGCTATGATAAAGAACTGATTAATTTTTTACGTCCATTTGATACGACTTATGGTGTTATGATTCAGTCTCGTAGGGTAATGGAACGTGAATTGAAAAATCGAAATGAGCTACTCATCGCAAAAGAAGAAGCTGAACATGCTAACATGGCAAAGTCAAAATTTCTTTCAAGCATGAGTCATGAATTACGGACACCAATGAATGCCATTATGGGCTTCAGTCAGTTATTACAAATGGAAGGAGCTCAATCTTTAAGTGAAAATCAAAAAAATAATGTCAGCGAAATCTATAATGCAGGTAGTCATTTATTGGAATTAATAAATGAAGTCCTTGACCTCACAAAAATTGAAGAAGGGCGATTTGAACTTTCATTTGAACCTTTTTTGTTAGGTGATGTAATTCATGAATCATTACAACTTATCACACCTCTTGCTGCAAGACGTCATATTAAAATTATAATAAATCAGGATGGCATAGAAGTTCCTCAAGACATGTTATTAAAAAAACACATGATGATTAAAACTGATAGAACACGCTTAAGACAAGTATTACTTAACTTATTAAGTAATGCTGTTAAATATAATAATGAATTTGGAAAACTGACAATCTCATGTGATTACACTTCTGTTGATAATATATGTGTTTCCATTAGTGATACTGGTAATGGTTTAACAAAAGAACAACAAGGACAACTCTTTAAAGCCTTCAATCGACTAGGTGCAGAACAAACCGATATTGAAGGAACAGGTATTGGACTGGTTATTACAAAAAATCTTATTGAACTTATGGGAGGGAATATAGGTGTTGAAAGTGATGTAGGCGAAGGAAGTACTTTTTGGATTGAAATTCCTAAAGAAAAAGAGGCTACTTCTCAAGAAAAAATTTCAAGTGAAACTATCAATAAAAGTTATAAATCTAAAACGGATTTACAAGATAAAAATACTATCTTATATATTGAAGATAATCCAGCCAATCTGAGATTAGTGAGTGAATTGTTGAAGCATCAATCTAATATGAAAATGTGGAGTGCACATGAACCATTACTTGGACTTGAATTAGCAATGGAACATGAGCCGAATTTGATTATACTAGATGTTGATTTGGCTGGTATGGACGCTTATGAAGTGCTTAAGCAAATTCGTAATAATAAAATAACCAGTAATATCCCTGTTATCGCTATTAGCGATAATATATTACCAAAATACATTGAATATGGTTTTGATCGTTATATTACTAAACCAATTAATATCAAAGAATTACTCGCAGCCATTAATGAAATGGTTATTAATAAAAAGCCTTTTTAAATATTTATTAGTTGAATCTGCGAATTTTAAATTAAGTTAAATGCGGTACCATCCTAATAAATGAGACTTTTTCGGAACATTTTCTATACGTTCATATGGTGGTGTAGGAGGTGAGATGTTTTTTTGTTGACATTCTTCTTTTGAAAATTGATGAAATGCATTTCTTTGTAAGGCTTTAATTGCATCTTTGGATGATGGAAATACCATTTCTTCAATGATAGATGATGTATCACCCAGAAAATAGATTCGACAATCATTTTCATTATTAATAACAATAAAAGCCCATGTTTGTTGGTGATGTTCAATTGCTTTAAACCAATAATTTTTACAATTTATATTTGCTGATTCCATCTTCTTACCATATTAAATATCAACTGTATTGATTTTTATAAAATCATTTGATTGGTAATAATATGCCATTAGGCTTAAACAAAACAATTAGGATAGTTCATAAAATTAAAAGGGAAAATACTGACGAGATTGAAGGGAACTATTTAAGTATAATTTACATAAAATGATTAATGAATTGTTCTATTATAAATTACAAATATATTAACCTAATGATTCATAGTGTTGTTAATTTTGTCATGGCTGTTATATAAATTGAGCTCAATCCAAAAAGTACTTCCTTCTCCTAAAGTACTATGAATGCCAATGGAACCACCCATTAAATCAATTAAATTTTTTGAAATAACCAGTCCAATACCAGTACCTTCAATGTGACTTAATTGATTTAAACGTTCAAATGGGCGAAATAATTTTGAAATATCCTGCTTTGATAAGCCATTTCCTGTATCAGTGACCTCTATTCGTATAAAGTTATTGTAAACAATAATATTATTAAGAATAATTTGTCCATTTTCACAATTATATTTAACTGCATTTGATAGTAAATTTAAAAAAACTTGTTTTAATCGGATTGCGTCAGCTAAAACTTGATACTTATCATTTTGGGTTTGATTAATGATTTTTATATGTCGTACCTGACTGAGAGGTTGTATTAAAGAAATACATTCTTCTAACAAATCTGAAATATTAATAGGTTTTATGATAAGTTCAATTTTACCCGTTTCTATTTTTGACAGATCAAGGATTTCATTAATCAAATTAAGTAAATGGTGTCCTGCATCTAAAATTTCTTTTATATTTCCTGTTGATTTTTATTATTACTATCAGTTTGAATGTCAATCAATTGACCAAAGCCGAGAATTGCATTTAATGGAGTTCTTAGCTCATGGCTCATTCTAGATAAGAATTCAGATTTAGCTTTATTTGCCTCTTGTAACTCATACGTGCGCTCCAAAACTTTTATTTCAAGATCATGATTAAATTTTTTAAGCTGAATTTTATTGAGTTTTAATTTATTATTGACATTTTTTATTAGTGAAAAGAAATAGGCTAATACAATGATATAGGCAAGGAATCTCAATATATGCCACCACCACCAACTGGCATCCCATAAAATAGAGGATTCAAACAGTAAACCTGCAATGCCAAAGAGTAAACAATGATTTGCAAAAACAATGTTTTTATTTGCAGATATCTCATCAGAATTATAATTTGCTTGTCGATATTCAAAAATAAAATAACTTGCACCGATTATGAAACCTATCCCTCCTAGCACATTTGCTAACGTTGCAAACAAAGTAAAATTACCATTGATGACCATTAATGGTAAAATTTGTGGCATACTTATTGATGCAAAGCCCATAATTATTGAAAAAATAATGGAAAAATAGATCAGTATTTTCTGACTTTTTTCTTCTAAATATGATTCAGAAATCCAAATGCTTGCAAAAAAAATACCTCCAATGAATGTTGCAATACTATGCAACCAAACAAATGAAACCCCGGTATACAGTACTGCATGAAATCCATCTAAAATTCCCATGGTGATAAGTGCACATGCAATTAAAATGTATTTTTGGGGTAGGAGATCATTATTGATCATAATGATTATGAGAGCAGAAATTATTAAAGCACTGACGGTACCAACACTCTCTAACATTGCATGGAAGGGGTAGTTTATCAAGAGCCATTCAGGAATGAATTTTGATATAAAAAAACCAAATGACATTGGAAGCAGAACGCTCGCAATAAGTGTTAATAGAAGTCTGTTGGAATTAAACATCAGTTAGCTTATTATGAGTTGGAGAAAGTTATAGCTAATAACTTTTTAGTCATTATTGATATTTTATTGCTTTGTTCATGCTATCTAGAACATTTTCAAAAGCATTGTTTATACTATCTTTATTTTCCATAAGACTGACTAAATCATTTGTTGCTTCGTCAATAATATCCATGAGTTGTTTTTCTTGATCTTCTTCTAATCCCAAATATAAAACCTTGGCTTCGATACCTTGTCCCATACGTCGAGTGATTTCCTTGGTCTCTGCAAGATCTTTATCGAGTATTGTTTGAATTTGTTCAACTGCGGCGAGTGTATTTTTGAAAATGCTTGAAAGATTCACATGTTTTTTTAAATTTGTAGCTGTTCCAATGGATTCAACTCTAGCATGAGATGCACTTGCAATAACGGCAAGATGATCTTTCAAACGTCCATAAAGAGCTTCATCTTCTATTGGAATATTTTTTATCAGCATAGAAAAGTTTTCATAATTAATGAACATTCTACGACCAAATTCTAAAATTCTGCCATCAAACTGAGCTTGAATCATAAGCTCCTGCTCAAGGTGTAAAACTTTGCCATCAGAGTTTAAGGTGACAATTTCACCATCATAGCGTATTTGTGCGACTGTAGATAAGCCAAATTCTGCCATTGTGTCAAAAAAAGCAGAAAGGAGTTGATCATAATTTTTTGCAATAAAGCTTTTTTCAATAAACGTTGAAACAGTGCCAGTTTCAGCCCCCATACTTAGGGCTGTCATAAATGCATCCTGAACCTCTTTTATATCATTTTGAAGTTCAATATTCTTTTTTCGGGTATTTAAGGTTAATTCAAGTTTTTTGAAGACGACTGGTAAATCGACAGGTTTACTTAAATAATCTTCTCCTCCTGCATCATATCCTTTGAGCCGATCATCAAGGGTGTTTAAAGCTGAAATAAAAATAACAGAAATATCACTTGTGTCATCATTTTCTTTAAGTTTTTGACAAGTTTCATAGCCAGACATTTCTGGCATTAATACATCAAGTAAAATGACCTGTGGGTGTAATTCTGCTGCTTTTTCTAGACACTCTTGACCAGAAAAACAGACGACTGTTTGAAATTCCTGATATTCGAGTGCTTGTTTAAGTAGTTCACAATTAGCAGGTTCATCATCAACAATCATTATCAATGTATTATCGTTCATATTAAATCCATGTTTTAATTATGTATTTTGGTCAAGGTTTCAACATACTTAACCGAATTTATTTATAAAGAATAGGATACAATTCTGTAAAATGCAAAAGTGATGAAAATAATTAAATTGACGAAATTGACGATATGTAGGATTTATGCTACTTTTAATTCAATATTAATGAATTGAAGATATATCGATATGGAAAAAGAATATCTAAGCACACGAAAAGCTGCAGATATGCTTGGGGTTGCAGTTAGTACCATTCAATTATGGACTGATGATGGCCTGTTAAGTGCCTGGACAACCAATGGCGGACATCGCCGTATTGCCCTTGATTCAATTAGAGAAGTCTTGAAAAAAAGAGAAAATGTTTTTGCTTCATCAAAGTTAGAAAAAAAAAAATTAACTCTTGTGATTGTTGAGGATGATTCCTCACAACTCAATTTATACAAGAAACAATTCAGTGCTCGTGAGCTTGATGTAAAAGTTGTTGAAGCAAAAAATGGTTATGAAGGTTTATTACAAATTGGAAAACATCAACCTTCAATTGTCATTACTGACTTGATGATGCCTGATATGGATGGATTTCAAATGCTAAACACATTGACTAATTCAAAAGAATTAGATCATTGTCTCTTTATTGTTGTTAGTGCTTTAAGTAAAACTGAGGTAGATCATCTTGGCGGGCTGCCAAAAGGAGTGGTTTTTTACACGAAACCCACACCATTTAATGAATTAGAAAATGTAATATTAAAGAAAATGATCAATAAATAGACCTCAGTAAATTAAAGATAATGAATATAAAAAATCAAGTTTATGAATCTAATATTCTAGTAGTTGATGATAATCCAGTAAATATTAATTTACTGGAACAGATATTAAAAATGCAAGGCTATTCAAATATCTTCTCAACGACTGATCCTACAAGTGTCGTCTCGCTATACAAAGAGAATATCTATGATTTAATTTTATTAGATCTCAATATGCCTATTCTTGATGGTTTTGGTGTTATGGATGCTTTATCTGAATTCATCCAGGAAGATTATTTACCTGTCATTGTGATAACCGCTTTTAATGATCAAGATACCTGCAAACAATCACTATCTAAAGGTGCAAGAGATTTCATTACAAAGCCTTTTGATCACATAGAAGTTTCTCATCGAATTTACAATATGCTTGAGGTAAGAGTTCTTTATAAGCAACATTACGAACAAGAAAAAATATTACAGCAAAAAGTTAAGCAAAGAACACTGCAATTAGAACAAACCAATATTGATATTATTCGGCGTCTCGGTCAGGCAAGTGAATACAGAGATAATGAAACAGGCATGCATATTGTGCGTATGAGTATGGCTTGTGAAAAATTAACGCGTGCTTTAGGTTATGATGAAGAGTTTTCACATAATATGTTAGAAGCTAGCCCTCTTCATGATTTAGGAAAAATCGGTATACCTGATGAAATACTTTTAAAAAATGGTAAATTAGATGGTGAGCAATGGACAATAATGAAAACTCACACAACAATTGGTTTTGAATTATTAAGTAATAATCAATCCAGCATCATGTCTTTGGCACAATCAATTGCCCTTAATCATCATGAAAAATGGGATGGGACGGGGTATCCTAGTGGGTTAAAAGGAGAAAACATTCCAATTGAAGCGCGTATTGCATCTATTTGTGATGTATTTGATGCGTTAACATCAGTACGCCCATATAAGCAACCATGGCCATTAGAAGAAGTTGTTGATTATATTAAAGCCAATAGTGGCAGCCATTTTGACCCTCAAATTACATCTGTTTTTATTGACTTAATACCGGAGCTTATTGAATTAAGGAAACAATACAGTGATTAATCAATTACTCACTCTTTGTTCATTTACAGTGTATTTTCAATGGATATAACAAAAACATCAAATCCTTTGGGGGTTCAGTCAATAGTGAAAGGTGTTTTAATCCTTATATTGATTTGGACAATTTGTATTGCAAGTTCTTTATTTTGGAATATTTATCAAACTTACGCCCATAGTTATCAAAGAGCAGAAACAACTGTAGTTACCAACTTTAATCGAGACAAAGCATTCCGTGAATGGATTACAAGCCATAATGGTATTTATGTACGAGTCAGTGAGCAAATTACACCCATTCACTACTTATCTAACCTTAAATCCAGAGATTTTTTTGATGTCGAATCAGGTGATAGTTTAACTTTACTTGATCCTGCAACATTCTTAACTTCTGTTATGGAAACATTTCCAGAGAATTTTGACACAACAATCCATAAAATACAAGGGTTCATATCTGGTGATATTATGGGGGCAGCAGGTGTTTACCTTAACCTAAAACCTTTTCTTGAATCTGCAAAAAAATTGAGCAATATACTGATTTTCAGTCATGTATTAATATGGGCTTTTGGTTATATAGCTATCGTTCTCTATGGTAAAAAAACAGAAAACCACTTCAACCAACATTTGAAGTTAGAAAATCAACTCCATGAGTCATATGATCAATTGGAAATGAGAGTAGAGCAGCGAACATATGAACTATCAAAATTATCTAAGGCCGTTGAAAATAGTCCTTCAATGGTCATCATCACAGATAACAAAGGATTAATTGAGTATGTTAATCCAAGATTTACTGAAATAACAGGCTATAGTTCTCATGACGTGATTGGAAAAAATCCTTCAATAATGAAGTCACCAAATACCGATGATAATGTGTATCAAGAATTGTGGGGGGCTTTGAGTAAAGGCTTACTGTGGACAGGTGAATTGTGTAATTTACGTTTTGATGGGACAGAGTTCTGGGTATCAGCCTCTATTTCACCTATGTACTCAGATAATGAACATGGTGGTCAGCGTGAAATATTAAACTATATTGCAGTAGAAGAAGATATTACTGAAAAAAAACTTATTGAGCGCAATTTAATTTTAGCCAAAAATAGTGCTGAAGAAGCGAACCTTGCAAAATCAGAATTTTTAGCTAGTATGAGCCATGAACTTAGAACACCACTAAATGCAATACTTGGATTTTCACAACTCTCAGAATATGATGCAAATTTGAATAAAACACAAAAAGAAAATTCAATGCAAATTTATAAAGCAGGTAAACATTTATTAAATTTAATAGATGATGTTCTTGACCTTACTCGTATTGAAATCGGAAAAGTCAATTTAAATCATCAATCAATCAGAGTTCAAGACTTGATTAATGAGTGCTATGAATTAATTAAACCTATTGCAGATGAAAAGAATATTGTACTAGAATTTGAAAATTACAAATGTAAATGTATCGTTTATGCAGATTATACAAAACTTAAACAAATTATAATTAATTTGCTTTCTAATGCAGTTAAGTACTCTACAGTTTCAGGTCGAATAAACTTAACCTGTAATGAAGGATATGAAGGCTTTGTTAAAATTAATATAATAGATTCAGGTGAAGGTATTGACGATAATAACATGAAAAAATTATTTGAACCCTTTAATAGATTAGGTAAGGAGGGGAGCAATATAGAAGGTACTGGAATTGGCTTAGTAATAGCCAAAAAACTTATTGAAATGATGAATGGTCGTATTGAAGTTAAAAGTGTTATTAATCAAGGAAGTACATTTACCCTGGTTTTACCCAGATATCAAGAATCTAAGAAAGCCGTACCAGATGATAATAGCAGTTTAAATAAGCAAATATTTAATAAAGAGAATTCTATGATTAATATATTTTATATTGAAGATAATCAAGCGAATCTGCGTCTGATGCAAAATATTATTGATTTAAATGAAGATTGGAAATTGAACTCTGCAACGACAGCAGAAGAAGGAATTGAATTAATAAAACAACAAGTCCCTGACATTATTTTAATGGATATTAACCTTCCTCAAATGGATGGAATTGAAGCATTTAAACACTTAAAAGAAATAGAACATTTAAAAAATATCCCTATAATTGCCGTAAGTGCGGGGGCAATGAAAGAAAATATTAATAAAGCAATTGATGCTGGTTTTGAAACTTATATCACTAAGCCTATTGATATAAATGCCTTGATTGAGACCATAAGAAAATTAACTTAGTTTGTTTTGGTTTTAATGAATATTTGTAGATACAGAGCATACTATATTAGATTTCATTCTATGAGACTTATATACTTATACAGTTCAAACTTAATCAAGCATGTTTAATATTAAGAACCATATTACCTTTAGTACTAATTGATCATTATTTATCCTTTGATTCAAACTCTCCATATTTAAAATACCTAAGTATAAAGATTCTTATTTCTATTTTCGTTTGCATATAATTAGTGATGAGTTACTAATAATGTTAGAATTGAATTAATCTCTTCATAATAGTATTTATTAAAATTATGTATTTCGGTAGATGTAATAGTTCATTTGGCATCTATTTAGCCAGGAGAAATGAGAATTATACACTTAATTTATATAAGCTCAGCTACAAGCTGGCCATCTGAAAATGATTTAAAAGAATTATTGCAACAATCACGTGCAAGAAATTTAAGACAAAATATTACAGGAATGCTTCTGTATGACAATGCAACCTACATGCAAGTCTTAGAGGGTTCAAAAGAAGATGTCCATGAAATATATAATTCAATACTTAAGGATTCTAGAAACAATGGCAATGTTACACTTGTCGAAGAAGAAATAAGTAAAAGAAATTTTCCTAATTGGAGTATGGGGTTTAAAAATTTAAAAAGTTGCTCTCCAGAAGAATTACCTGGATTTCAAGATGTTTTCAATGGAAAGCTGGATAAAGAATTAGCAGTAAAAAGTACTACTAAAGCAATTGCTTTGCTAATGGGATTTGCAAAAAAGGCACTTTAATTGTAGTAGTGTGATTACCAAGGGAAACTGGCGGACTAATTACCAGGCGACTTTGTCGTATCACCATATCAGAGTTAGGCTAAACCAGCAATGATTGTGAGCGTT
>JAPHSW010000172.1 GCA_026196615.1 Gammaproteobacteria bacterium
AGTCGAAATCGCTATTGACTCTGAGGTACTTGATCAAGTCATTGAAGCCATTCGCAGCGCAGCTCATACAGGTAAGATTGGCGATGGAAAAATTTTCGTTTCCTCCATTGAACAAACTATTCGTATTCGTACATCTGAATCAGGAAAAGAAGCTCTATAAGCTTTCTTTTAAAGGAGAAAACCATGGATAACACCGTATTACAAAACGTATATCATTTGCAATATGCATTGGATACTTTTTATTTTCTAATGTGTGGCGCATTAGTAATGTGGATGGCTGCTGGCTTTTCAATGCTAGAAGCAGGTCTGGTGAGAACTAAAAACACTGCTGAAATTTTAACTAAAAACGTCGCTCTATTCGCTATTTCATGCATCATGTATCTCATTATTGGTTATGAGATTATGTATGGTGGTAGTATGTTTCTAAACGGTCTGATCGTCGGAGAAGGCTATGTTGATGAAAAATTAGCCGAATTTGCAACTCAAGCCGACTTTGCTGGGGGCTCTATTTACTCAGGTGCATCTGACTTTTTCTTTCAGGTTGTTTTCGTCGCAACAGCAATGTCAATTGTTTCTGGTGCCGTTGCTGAACGTATGAAATTATGGGCATTTTTACTTTTTGCTGTCGTCATGACAGGTTTTATCTACCCAATGGAAGGCGCATGGACCTGGAATGGTGAATCTGTTTTCGGTTTGTATACTCTAGGTGACCTGGGGTTCTCTGATTTTGCTGGTTCTGGTATCGTTCATATGGCCGGTGCTTCTGCTGCTCTTGCTGGAGTGTTATTACTTGGTGCTCGTAAAGGAAAATATGGTAAAAATGGAGAAATTAAAGCAATTCCTGGTGCAAACCTTCCTTTAGCAACTCTTGGTACATTTATCCTTTGGATGGGCTGGTTTGGCTTCAATGGTGGTTCAGTATTGAAGTTAGGTGACATAGCCAATGCAAACTCAGTTGCTATGGTTTTCTTGAATACCAATGCTGCTGCTGCCGGTGGTGCAATTGCTGCTTTGATAGTTGCTCGAGTTCTTTATGGTAAAGCAGATTTAACAATGTTATTAAATGGTGCATTAGCTGGTCTGGTTGCCATTACAGCTGAACCTTCAACACCAAGTCCTCTGGTTGCAACTTTATTTGGTGCCTTGGGTGGTATTCTGGTTGTCTTTAGTATTTTAACTTTGGATAAATTGAGAATCGATGATCCTGTTGGTGCAATTTCTGTTCATGGTGTGGTTGGCTTTCTTGGTCTAATGTTAGTTCCTTTAACCAATAGTGGTTCAAGCTTTTCCGGTCAATTAATCGGTGCTGCAACCATCTTTGTGTGGGTCTTTTCTACCAGTTTTGTTGTCTGGTTTATAATCAAGATGATCATGGGTATTCGTGTTAGCGAAGAAGAAGAATACCAGGGTGTTGACCTTTCAGAGTGTGGTATGGAAGCTTACCCAGAATTTACTAACAAATAACTATTAGCATATCAATATGATAAGTTAACAAAACAACTAATAGAGTAAAAAAAACATCCTTCGGGATGTTTTTTTTTGCCCGATTTTTAACAAATAAAGAGACATAGCACACACAAAAATAAAAAATAATAAATTAAAATCAAATATAATTCATTTTTACCTTTTTATTAGACAAAAACGACTATAATTATAAAAATAACATAGTCTACCAAGGAGTTACAATGAAATCCCTTACTAGTCAGATGGTCAGTCTTTCTCTGATAATTGTCTTGAGTTTTATATTTGCAAATACTGCTTTGGCAGAGAAAAACACTGAAATTTACAAATGGGTTGATAAAGATGGCCGAGTCCATTATGCAGCAAGACCAGGTGATGATTCTGCTAAAAAAATGCATTTAGGCAGTAATATCTTTCACGATCAAAAAAAGACAGACTCAAAAGAAGACAATAAAAAAGAAAAGGAAAATGAAGAAGAGCGAGCAAAACTCTGTCAGGATTCAAAAGATATTCTGAAAAAATACAAAGAAGCTCCTTTTCTATACCGCTATGATGAAGAGCGCAAACAAAAAGTTCGTTTAACAAAAGCAGAAAGTGAAGAAACTTTTCTACAGGCTGAAAAAGATATCAGTTATTGGTGCAACCCACCCCAAAGTAGTAAAAAAGATGATGATAAGAAAAAATCATGACCATTAGAATCCCCTTTAAAAGGTAAGCAATATTTCTTCAATTTTATTCAAACTAAAAAACCTTAGCGTTGTCAAAGACAGCAGACTAAAGAAATAACTATAACTGAGAGCCCTTCTATGCTAAAAAAAATGAAAATATTAGGAACAAGCATTGTAGTAACAAGCTTATTTCTTGGCGCCTGTACAACAATTGATCCTTATACTCGTGAAGAAAAAACCAGTAATGCTGTTAAAGGTGCTGGAATTGGAGCCCTTAGTGGTGCTGTCATTGGTGTCATTGCTGGTGACAACAGGAAATCTGCCTTGATTGGTGCTGGAGTTGGAGCCTTAGCAGGTGGCGGCATTGGTTATTATATGGACGTTCAAGAAGCTAAGTTACGACAAGAACTTGAAGCCACTGGTGTCAGTGTGACAAGATATGGTGACTCCATTATTTTGAATATGCCTGGAAACATTACTTTTGATACAGCTTCCAGTAATATTTCAGCAGACTTTTATCGCGTTCTAGGTTCTGTTGCTAAAGTCATAAATGAATACGAAAAAACCTATGTCGATATCTATGGGCATACCGATAGTGTTGGTAAAGCTTCATACAATATGACCTTATCTCAGCAAAGAGCTGATTCTGTTTCACGCTATTTACAGACAAGACAAGTTCTACCACAAAGAATAATTACTCGGGGAGTGGGTGAAGATCACCCTGTTGCTAGCAATGAGACGGCTCAAGGACGTTCACAAAATCGTCGTGTTGAAATCAAATTGACGCCAATTACTTAATAAAATCATCAAAATAACAATACTCCCCCTTAACATAAAGCTAAGAGCTTAAGGAGAAGGTTATTCCTGAATTCAACTTTATCTTCCCAACATTTTGTACTATGTTGGGAAATTTCCCATCAGTGAAAAATTTTCCATGCTCTCACAACCAGACTTTCCATAAAGAACGAAATAAAGCCACAACAGCTGTAGGTCATTCCTAAATTTTTAGCTATAAGAAAAATTTCAAAATATTACTGGATAAATAAAGCTTAAGAGCCAGAAGCAATAGTAAAAGCGAGAATATTTTACTGAGTATTTGCTTAGATAATTTATGTGATAAATAGACACCATAACGAGCAGTTAACATGGAGAGACTAATTATAGAAAAAAAGGCAGGTAGGTAAATATAGCCTAAGAATAAGCTCCTTATATCAATAACACCACCGTATCTTGCATTGACTGAAAGAAGGGCTGTTGGTAGCTACTCCAAAGAAAGCCCAGTGAACCTGCCACAGCAATAGGTAGGCCTAAAGCACTGGAAACGGCTACGGCCTTCTGAATTGTAATTTTCCCTCTATTTATAAACGGAACCGTCATAGTTCCTCCTCCAATACCAACAAGAGACGAAAAACTACCAATAATTACTGCAACCAAATTCATTCCCAGCCAACCAGGAAATGGACGCCGCATGTGAGGAGACCAACCAAACCACATTTTAAATCCCACCATAAGAATAAAGCTGGCAAATACAATTAGCAAAGGCATTCTTGGTATATAGGTTGCAATCCATGCCCCTAGAAAAGCACCTGTTATAATTCCAGGCGTAAGAAGCTTAAATAAAGCCCAATCAATAGCTGATTTTCTTTGTTGAGAATAAATAGAGGATAAAGCAGTAAATATAATAGTGGCTAGAGAAGTGGCTATGGCAATATGAGCCTGATATGCGTAAGGAATGGCAGTACTATTATTGGCGCCAAGCATTTCAAAAACAATTAAACTAAAAGGGACTATTATTAGGCCCCCACCAATCCCCAGCATACCTGCTGCAACACCGGTAAAAGCTCCAATCAACATAAAGCAAATAATCTCAATGAATAACATCAAAGAAACAAAACGAACGCTTGTAAAAATAGATTAATTAAAATCATATCAATTAAATCACTTTTCTAATACAATCTTCAAATCACATTAAAGGCAAATTTACCCACTTAATTTCTGTACAAAGGTATTGATATTTTTTGCTTTTAACTGATTTTTAATCTGATTAATTTTATGGCTATCAGTACTGGGGCCAACTCTCACACGATACATTTTTTGACCGTTATTTTGGATCACTTGAATATTTGATTCAACACCAAGAAAAGCTAATCTGGCTTTCATAGCATCCGCTTTTGATAACTCTTTAAAGGCACCTACCTGTAATTGATACAACGATGTATTTTTAGCTTCTGACTTTTTTTCAACGTGTGTTTGAACTTGTTTATTTTGTTTTATCTGAGGTTTTGGTGTAGAGATAGGTTTCTTATTATTTTGAGTTTCTTGTTCAACTTCAATAATATTTACTTCACGATCGGGTAACACGGTATAAAAATCAAATTGATGCTTTGGTGGTTTTGCTTGCTTGGCCTCATTTTTTTTAGTCGATATTTGCTTGCTTGTTGATGCCGATTCTTTAACGCCATCAGTTGGAATTTTATCCAGATACACTAAAAAGCCAACAAATGAAATAACCAAAATACCAATAACGGCCATTGATAGTTTTGAAGAACTTTGTTCAGGGTTTCGAGTCGCCCCTGTTTTTTTTCTGCTACGTTTTTTCTGGGCGGGCATTTTTATTTATTCCTGCGAGGCATATTATTTCTTAATCAGATTTAATGACCTATTGATTACAATAGCCTTCTTACATTTCATCTGGCGCTGAAACACCTAATAAAGCCAAGCCATTTTTAAGCACCTGACGAGTTGCGAAAATCAAAACCAGTCTGGCGTTCCGCAGTTTCTCATCATCCACGATAAAGTGGTGTGCATTATAGTACGTGTGCAGAGCATTCGCTAATTCACGTAAGTAATGAGCAATTAAATGCGGTTCATGTTGACTTGCTGCGGCATAGACCACCTCAGGGTATTTAGCCATCTGCTGTAAAATATCTTTTTCATGTTCTTCAGTCAAAGATGATAAATTATCTAGACCAAGTGATTGATCAAAAGCTAAACTTTTTTCATCCAACTGTCTAAAGATACTGCAAATACGAGCGTGTGCATATTGAATATAATAAACGGGATTATCAGATGATTTTGATTTTGCTAAATCTAAATCAAAATCCAGATGTTGTTCGCACTTGCGCATTACATAGAAAAAACGAGCGGCATCTGATCCTACTTCTTCGCGCAACTCTCTTAAAGTCACAAATGAACCACTTCGTGTGGACATCTGAACTTTTTCACCACCACGATATAAATTAGCAAACTGAACCAGGAGTACATCCAGAGCATCAGCATTATGTCCCAGTGCATTCAAGGCCGCTTTTACTCTAGGTACATAGCCATGATGGTCAGATCCCCAGACGTCAATGACTTGCTCATAGCCTCGATCAAATTTATCCATATGGTAAGCAATATCAGATGCAAAATATGTTGTCTGTCCATTATCACGTTGCACAACACGATCTTTATCATCACCAAAAGTGGTAGAACGGAACCATAAGGCTCCTTTTAGTTCATAGACATGATCACTGGAACGCAAACGTTCAATGCCCTTATTAACAAGACCTTTATCCATTAATGATCGCTCAGAATACCATTCATCATAATTAACACCAAAGCCTGATAGATCTTCACGAATATCATCTAGAATTGAATTCAGTGCCAACTCAAATACATAGCGATAACGATTATCCCCCAGCAATGCCTTTGCTTTTAAAATCAGGGCATCAATATGCAGCTCTTTATCACCGCCATCCGGCTCATCAGCAGGTAAATCAGACATGACATCCTCTGCTGAAGCAAGGTAAGTATCGCCATGCTCATGGGTAATTTCAGCCACAATATTCAAAATATAATCGCCTTTATAGGCATTAGCTGGAAAAACAATAGCGACTTTATGGTGCTCTAAATAACGTAACCAAACCGATGTGGCTAAGATATCCATTTGCCGTCCAGCGTCATTCACATAGTATTCATTATGAACTTTGTAACCGATAGCATTAAGTAAGTTAGCAAGTGTGGCCCCATAAGCAGCACCACGACCATGCCCGACATGTAGAGGGCCTGTTGGATTTGCTGAAACAAATTCAACCTGGACTCGCTTGCCAGCACCTACATCAGAACAACCATAACGATCATTTTGCTCAATGACTTGCTTGACAACATTTTGTATGGAATCATTGCTGACATAAAAGTTAATAAACCCAGGTCCAGCAATTTCAATTTTTTCGACAAAATCACTTTCTGGTATGGCAGCAATAATTTGGCTTGCAATTTCTCGCGGATTTTTTCGTGCTGGCTTAGCCAATATCATGGCAACATTAACTGCAAAATCTCCATGTGCTTTATCACGAGTACGATCAATTTTAATCACTGGCATATCGACAGAGAGTGAACCATTATCAATGAGTGATTGTATTGCTTGAGATATGAGTTGTTGCAGTGCTTCTTTCAAAATCTGTCATCCAGTCTAGTTTAGAGCCCTGGAAATTAATCATTTCAGGCTCTTTAGTCGTGAACCAACCATTTTAACCTGAGAAGCTAATATTGGGAATAACTATTTAATACAATTCTTGTGGATCAATATCAATTGACCAACGTATTCTTTGAGCTGCTTTATTAGCCTCAACATTCCAGATGAGATCATTTAACATACGATGTAAATCTTTTCTCTGGCTGGCTTGTACCAATAATTGTCCTCTGAATTTACCCGCTTTTTTCTCCATCGGTGCAGGTACAGGTCCTAAAAATTGGATATCACTCTCTCCAACTGATTTTTCTACTGACCCATTTCGCTTTAGAGAACTCATTACTTGAAAACAGTATTCCAAAAAAGCCTGATAATTTTCAATTTTATTGGACTCACATCGAATCAAAGCCTGATAAGCATAAGGAGGAAGAAGCAATTCTTTACGTTCAGCCAATGCTTTTTTCGCAAAGCCGGAATATCCCAGAGTTAATAAAGTATTCAGCATTTCATCTTCAGGGTGAGCAGTTTGTAAAACAACCTGCCCTTTTTTTTCTTCCCGTCCCGCCCGTCCTGAAACCTGCACAATTAATTGAGCAAGACGTTCAGGTGCACGAAAATCAATAGAGTAAAGTCCCTGATCAATATCCAGAATAGCAACCAGAGTGACATTGGGAAAATGATGGCCTTTTGCTAACATCTGAGTACCAATTAGAATTTGCTTTTTACCATCTCTAGCCTTCTCTAACATACTCTGTAAAGTGCCCTTTCTTTGTGTCGTATCTCTGTCAATACGTATCACTTCAGTTTCAGGAAAAATTTCCCTAACCACTTTTTCAACTCTTTCAGTACCCATACCAAGCTGGGACAAATCACCATGCCCACAATCAGGGCATTGGGGAGGTAATGGCTGCTCTGTTTGACAGTGGTGACAGCGTAAATGATTTCGTTGCCTATGATAGGTTAATTTGGAATCACACCGGTGACAATAACTAATCCATCCACATTTATTGCATAGCAAAACCGGGGAGTAACCACGACGATTTTGAAATAACAGCACCTGATTTTCTTTTGCCAAATGTTGCTTGATTAGATCAATCAAAGTCCGACTTAAGCCATGTTGTAAATATTGCCCTCTGACATCAATCAAATGCACTTCAGGTGGTCTTGCATTACCTGCTCTCTGGCGTAACTTCAAGTGAGCCATTTTATTTTGTTGACAGAGATAAAGTGATTCCATTGATGGTGTTGCTGAGCCCAAAATGATAGGGATATTTGCATTATTGGCTCTGACCAAAGCAATATCTTTAGCAGAATAGCGAATGCCATCCTGTTGTTTAAAAGAAATATCATGTTCTTCATCAATTATAATTGCCCCAAGATCAGGCATAGGAGTAAAAACAGAAGAACGTGTCCCAATTAAAATACGTATTTCGCCACTGCTGGCCTGTTGCCAGATTTTCATCCTCTGAGTATTGTTCAATCCCGAGTGCAATGTTTGAATTTTAACTGAAAAACGATGTTCAAAGCGGTGTATTAATTGTGGAGTTAAACCAATTTCTGGGACAAGCACCAACACTTGTCTACCTTGTTCTAATTGACGCTCTATAAAACTCAGGTAGACCTCAGTCTTACCACTACCAGTGATACCATCTATAAGACTTGCACTATAGCAGTTACCATTTTTTATCAAAAATTCAACAGCAATCTGCTGTTCTTCATTCAATAATAAACTTGAATTTTTTCTAATCTCAGCATTTGTTTTATTCTTTAAAAGAACAGGTTCTACTGTCTGAGACTCGACCCATTTTTTTTCAACTAAAGTCTTTAATGCGGCTTGCCAATGTCCCTCTTGCTCATTGGCAATTTGCTCTCTTGTCAGACCATCAGCAGTATTTTTCAGTTGCTCTAAAATACTACGTTGACGCACTGCTCGTTTTAAATCATTCCAGTCTGACTCCCTACCGAGCTCCGTCAGTCTCCATAATGTCAAATTTTGCTCTAATGCAGATTCTTTTTTTCGATAGTGTACAGGTAATGCGGTTTGAAAAACTTCACCAATTGGATGAAGATAATAGGAAGCAACCCAGTTAAGTAATTTAATGATTTCTTCAGGTAATATTGGGGCTGTATCTAAAACTTTACTAAGAGAACGAAGTTTTTTTACATCAATATCGGTTTTAGATGATTTGCCAAGTACAAGAGCGATTTGCTTTGTCCTTCCAAAAGGGACAAGAACTCGCATGCCTGGCAAAACATGATCTGGATTTATGGTATCGGATAGAAGATAATCAAATTTTCTACGTAAAGGTGTTGGCACTGCAACTTGAATAATATTTAATTTTTTCTTTAACATTTTTTGTATATGTGTAGAAATCCAATTTTTATCCGTTTTTAATCAAAAAACGTAAGTGAAGACTTAATTAGAGATCCTCTATGACCCATTGGCAACAAATTTCTGAACACATCAGTCAAACATTGAATAGATCATTCCAGATCCAAAAAAAATCAAGTGTTGGCGGCGGCAGTATTAATTCAAGCTATCATGCCATTGGTACTGATAGCCAGGAATATTTTATCAAACTCAATGTCGCAAGTCTGGAAACTATGTTTCAGGTTGAATTTGATAGTCTCAATGAATTATCTCAATCTCTTTCTACGAACAATAGTGCAATGAAAGTACCTCTGCCCATTTGTTTTGGTACGGCCAATTCTCATAGCTATCTTGTACTCGAATACCAGCCAATAAGCTCATCGGGTAATAGTAAAACTTTTGGACAAGCACTAGCAGAAATGCATAAGATAACAACTAAACAGTATGGTTGGTATCAAAACAACATCATTGGCAGTACGCCTCAAAGTAACTGTCAACATAATGACTGGATTACTTTTTGGCGAGAAGAGCGTATACGCCCACAATTTGAGATGCTCTACGATAAAGGTTATAAAAAAATGCTACAGCCTTTATCTGATCAATTACTCAATAATCTGGATTCACTTTTAGTCAATCACACCCCTCAAGCTTCATTATTGCATGGCGATTTATGGTCAGGCAACTATGGATTTTTATCTTATGATCAACCTGTCATATTTGACCCCGCACTCTATTATGGAGATAGAGAAACTGATATTGCAATGACTGAACTCTTTGGTGGTTTCAGTCAGGATTTCTATGATAGCTATAATGAAACATGGCCATTAGACGAAGGTTATACTAGGAGAAAAACAGTATATAATTTATATCATATCCTTAATCATGCCAATCTATTTGGCACATCCTATCTAAATCAAGCAATGAGTATGATGGAAAGGCTGTGCTAATTTAATTTTTAGTCTAGAATGTAGATAAACAAGTATAAATATCGATTAAAAAAACAACATTTATTTGGAAGATTTCAATGCTAAAATCCCCCATTCTATCCACATACACTTTTAAGTACTACGCACAAATTTTATTATTGATCATATTAGCTTTTGCTTTAATCTCACCTGTCTTCGCAGAAGAAGAGGAAGAAGAAGTTGATGATACAAAATATTATGAACTCTCTCCTCCCTTTGTTGTTAACCTGCAAACTTCTGAACGCAGAATGCGTTTTTTACAGGTACGTCTGCAAGTTCTAGGTGATCCTGCTGCGATTGAAGCTGTTCAAACACATAATGCACCATTAAGAGATGTCATTATTACAGCACTTTCCGCACAAAGCAGAGAAAGTGTGAATACACCAAAGAAGAAGAAAGTACTACAGGATGAAGTACAGGCCGAAGTTGAAAAAGTATTAAAAAAACTGACAGGGAAAAAACAGATAGAAGGACTTTATTTTACTAACTTTGTCATACAGTGATCGTTCGGAAAATAGTGTGCTTTAAAGCATGCTACGGAGATAGGTTAAATTTTCTGGGGACGCTTTGAACACATCCGTGTGACGCTCAGCCTCGGCATCCATGCCTCGAAAAGCCCCAGATAATTTAACCTCTATCTCCATATCATTTAGTCCATCAGATTCCTCACTTGAGGGAAAAATCAAAGTCAAAAGAATAAGACGTTCATATTTAAGCTTTTATAGCTCAAGATAATGAACTAGGGATATTTGACATAATTTGAACAAAATAAGAAAAATTGTTCAGGATGCCATTCACAAGAGCGAACCACAAAAAGATGTTTGAGCGTCTCTGAGTAGGCTAAATAAATAGCCTACCAAAGGCTCATTGAATAGTATTATTTATGATACTGCTTACTATGCTCATGTACAGCATTAATAAACACACCCACATTTTCAGGATCAATATGCTGATGGATACCATGTCCTAAGTTAAAGACATGACCATTTCCTTCACCATAACTTTCCAAAATAGTTTTGATTTCCTGTTCAATGCGCTCAGGGTTTGCATAAAGAATGCTTGGATCCATATTGCCTTGCAGAGCAACTTTATCTCCAACTCGAGCACGAGCATCAGCAAGGTCAAGAGTCCAGTCAACACCTAAAGCATCACAGCCAGTCTCAGCCATGACTTCTAGCCAGCCACCTGCACCTTTTGAAAATAGCACCACAGGTACAGTTCGACCATCATTTTCTCGATTAATACCTTCAACAATTTGCTGCATATAGCGTAAAGAAAATTCTTTATAATCACGAGGTGTTAACACACCGCCCCAGGTATCAAAAATCATAACTGCTTGAGCACCAGCGGCAATTTGCGCATTCAAATAACTGGTCACTGACTGAGCTAGTGTATCCAGTAATTTATGCATCACCAAAGGCTCATCAAACATCATGCCCTTAACTTTACCAAACTCCTTCGTTGAACCACCTTCAACCATATAGGTTGCTAATGTCCATGGGCTACCTGAAAAACCAATTAAAGGTACACGTCCATCCAGCTCTTTACGAATAGTGCGAACAGCATTCATTACATATTTTAGCTCGCCTTCTGGATCTGGAACTCCAAGGGCATTCACATCTGCAGCAGAGCGAATGGGTTTATCAAATTTGGGACCTTCACCTTGAGCAAAGCGCAACTCTAATCCCATTGCATCGGGGATGGTTAAAATATCAGAAAATAAAATGGCAGCATCAAGATCATATCGTTCCAGAGGTTGAATGGTTACTTCACAGGCTAACTCAGCATTCATACATAAATCCATAAAGCTACCCGCTTTTTCACGAGTGGCACGATATTCTGGAAGGTAACGACCCGCTTGACGCATCATCCACACTGGAGTGACATCAACAGGTTCACGTAAAAGGGCTTTTAGAAAACGGTCGTTCTTCAATTCACTCATTATATTCTTTTCCCAAGAGGAGATATTTAATTGAAAGTCATTGCCACTACGACATGCACCATCATAATTTATATAGGGAGCTTTTAGCGATAAATAGCTTTAAGCCAGTAAATTTTTAGACATCCAGATAGTCTAAAATACCTTCCGCTGCCTGACGTCCTTCAGCAATGGCTGTTACAACCAAATCCGAACCTCTAACCATATCCCCACCAGCAAATACTTTAGGATTATTAGTCTGATATTTAAACTCTTGTTCTTCAGGTGCAACCACACGGCCACGTTCATCTTGAGTGATTTCAAAATCATTAAACCACTTTTCAGGACTTGGTCTGAAACCAAAAGCAATCAGTACAGCATCAGCTGGAACAATTTCATCAGAACCTTCTATGGGCTCAGGTCGACGACGACCACGCTCATCTGGATCACCTAATGCAGTGGTAATCAATTTAATACCAGTGACTTTGCCATTTTCTCCAACAATTTCAACTGGCTGACGATTCCAAAGGAATTGTACTCCCTCTTCTTTCGCATTATGAACTTCTTTTTTAGAGCCAGGCATATTGGCTTCATCACGACGATAGGCACAGAACACTTCATCAGCATCTTGTCTAATGGATGTACGTGTACAATCCATTGCGGTATCACCACCACCAAGTACAACCACTTTTTTATCTTTCATACTGATAAAGTCAGTATCAAAGTCATAGCAATTTTTGACATTGGAAATCAAGAAGTCCAATGCAACATGTACCCCATCCAATTCTTCTCCAGCAATACCTGCAGTCATGGAATTATAAGTTCCCATTCCCATAAAAACAGCATCATGTTTATCAAGTAAGTCCTGGAAACCTATATCAGTACCAATTTTTGTATTTAATACAAATTCAACACCCATACCTTCAAGTACTTCGCGACGCTTTGTAACAACCCCTTTTTCCAGTTTGAATTCAGGAATACCAAACATCAACAAACCACCAATCTCAGGATGCAGATCGTAAACGATCGGCTTCACACCATTTCGAACAAGAACATCAGCACAGGCTAAACCTGCAGGTCCTGCACCAATAACAGCGACTTTTTTACCTGTGTCTTTAACCGCTGAAAGGTTAGGTCTCCAACCTTGTTCCAGTGCAGTATCATTAATATAACGTTCAACAGCCCCAATAGTCACCGCACCAAAGTCATTATTTAAAGTACAGGCACCTTCGCATAAACGATCTTGTGGACAAACCCGGCCACAAATTTCTGGTAACGAATTAGTTCTATGCGACAATTCTGCCGCTTCTATAATTTTACCTTCCTGGGCCAATTGTAACCAGTGAGGTATGTAATTATGAACTGGGCACTTCCATTCACAGTAAGGATTACCACAATCCAGGCAACGGTCAGCCTGCTCTGAGGTCTTTCCCTGATCGAAAATCTCGTATATTTCTTTATATTCTTTGATTCGTACTTCAGAACCTTTTTTAGTAGGATCTTTACGATCAACTTGCATAAACTGGAATATATTACCCATAACCTTACCTTAAACTAATTCTTTTCATAAACAGAAGCTAAGTTGTGGCGGTCATTCTGTATCTCAACAAAAGAAAAACCAACCACGAAATTGAATGTTACTTTATGCTTCTCTTCAAGCCGCTTCATTAGAAAGAGTTTCTAACAAACCATCTATCGATGCCGCTTTTGGTTTCACCAACCAGAATTTACCACTCATATCAGCAAAATTATCTAGTATGTACTGACCCCACTCACTGCCAGTTGCCTGAACAAACTCTTCAATTTTGCCTTTTAAGTAGTGACGGTGAGCTTCCATATGTTCATTGCCAATACGATTTATATCAATCAGTTCATGATTATAGCGATCAACAAATTGGTTATCTCTATCCAGCACATAGGCAAAACCACCCGTCATTCCAGCGCCAAAATTGAGGCCTGTATCACCAAGAACAGTAATTACACCACCGGTCATATATTCACAACCATGATCACCAATGCCTTCAACCACTGCATGTGCTCCAGAATTTCGAACACCAAAACGCTCACCAGCCATGCCTGCCGCTAATAAAGTGCCGCCCGTTGCTCCATAAAGACACGTATTACCGATAATAGTACTTTCATTACTTTTGAATGATGTTCCACAAGGTTGGTTGACAACGATTCGACCACCAGCCATACCTTTGCCAACATAATCATTAGCATCACCTTCCAACTCAAGATGCAAACCACCTGCATTCCAAACACCAAGACTTTGCCCCGCAGATCCCTTCATCTTAATGGTGATTGGTGTGTCACTCATACCCAGATTTCCATGTCGAGAAGCAATTTCACCTGAAAGACGAGCACCAATGGAACGGTCGATATTTTGTACATCAAACTCAAACGTACCACCTGATTTATTTTCAATAGCAGACAAAGTTTCTGCCACCATTTTTTCAGCCATTACACCTTTATCATAAGGTTCATTACTGGATTCAACACAGAATCTTGGCTTACTTTGATCATCGATTGTTTTCAATAATGGAGAGAGATCCAGTTTTGCCTGACGATCAGTTTTACCGTCAATAATTTCCAGTAAATCAGTACGACCAATCAGATCTTCCAATTTACTTACACCAAGTGATGCCATCCATTCACGTGTTTCTTCAGCAACAAATTTAAAATAGTTCATGACCATTTCTACTTTACCAATAAAGTGATTCTGACGAAGCACATTATTTTGAGTTGCGACACCCATCGCACAGGTGTTGAGGTGACAAATACGTAAATATTTACACCCCATAGCAATCATTGGTGCTGTACCAAAGCCAAAGCTTTCAGCGCCTAAAATAGCGGCCTTGACTATATCCAGACCAGTCTTCAAACCACCATCGGCCTGTAAGCGAATTTTACCGCGTAAATCATTAGCACAAAGAGCCTGCTGTGTCTCACTCAACCCCAATTCAAAAGGAGAACCTGCATATTTAACGGATGCAAGTGGGCTTGCAGCAGTACCACCATCGTAACCAGAGATGGTAATTAGATCAGCATAAGCTTTAGCAACACCTGCAGCAATCGTTCCCACGCCTGGTTCTGAAACCAGTTTTACAGAAATTAGAGCTTTAGGATTGACCTGTTTCAGGTCATAAATCAATTGAGATAAATCTTCAATTGAATAAATATCATGATGTGGCGGTGGTGAAATTAATGTTACGCCTGGCACTGAATAACGCTGTCTGGCAATATTTTCATCAACTTTATGCCCTGGTAGTTGTCCACCTTCTCCAGGCTTAGCTCCTTGAGCAATTTTGATTTGTAGTACTTCAGCATTCACCAGATAATGAGGAGTTACACCAAAACGACCTGAAGCAATCTGTTTAATTTTAGAGACTTTAAGTGTATTAAATCGTGCAGGATCTTCACCACCCTCGCCTGAATTAGAACGAGCCCCCAGTCGATTCATCGCTTCAGCTAATGTTTCATGTGCTTCAGGTGACAAGGCACCTAATGACATCGCTGCACTATCAAAGCGTTTGAACATGTTTTCAGCAGGTTCTACATCATCAATTGAAATAGAATCAATATCTTCACGTAGTTTAAGTAAATCACGTAATGTCGCCACAGGACGCTGGTTTACCTCATCAGCATATTTCTTGTAAGCACTATAATCACCTGTCTGTACAGCTTGCTGCATGTACTGAACCACATCAGGGTTATAAGCATGATATTCACCACCATGAACATAACGATAAATACCGCCATGATCATTGGTTTTACGAGGATTCCAGGCCACTTTATTTAAAAAGCGCTGATCGTCATCAAAGTGACTAAAACCAGCCCCTGCAATGCGGCTTGTTGTCCCTTTAAAACACATTTCGGTCACTTCTTCATCAAGACCTATTGCTTCAAATAACTGTGAGCCTCGATAACTCGCAATAGTGGAAATGCCCATTTTTGACATGACCTTATAAAGACCTTTGTTAATGCCTTTACGATATGCTTTAGTGACTTTACCAATATCAGTGTCTTTTAGTTCACCATTTGCCAGTAATTTCGCCAATGTTTCATAAGCCATATAAGGATAAACAGCTGATGCTCCATAGCCTATTAAGGTTGCAAAGTGATGTGGGTCACGTGCTGTACCCGTTTTAACAATGATATTAGCATCACAACGCAAGCCTTTAACAATCAGATGATGATGAACTGCACCCGTTGCCATCAGAGCATGTAGAGTCACTTTGTCTTTAGCTAGATGTTTATCATCCAGAACAATAATCACTTTACCATTTTTAACAGCATCTTCTGCTTGTTCACAGATACCCGCTAATGCTTCTTTTAACGTCAGTTCTGGTGAGAAATTCAGGTCAATGACTTCATTAGCATAACTTTCATTGTCAATCGCTAGTAAATTTTCATACTTAGCACAAGATAGAACAGGAGAGTCAATCAGAAGCCTTTCTGCATGCCCCTCAATCTCATCGAACAAGTTCTTCTCTGCACCCAAACAAGTTTCCAATGACATCACAATGCTTTCACGAATAGGGTCAATAGGCGGATTTGTCACCTGAGCAAACTGTTGACGGAAGTAGTCATAAAAAGGTCTAACTCTGCTGGATAAAACAGCCATTGGAGTATCATCACCCATAGAACCAACTGCTTCAGCAGCATTTTCTGCTAAAACTTTAATAACATATTCTTTTTCTTCATTAGCTATTTGAAACTGCTTCTCATAGACCTTAAAAGTTTCATCATCCATACACCCCACTAATGATGAAGGCTCAATAAGCTCTGACTTAAGATGCTTAATACCTTTTTTCAGCCACTCTTTGTAAGGATGTTGTGTTTTAAGATGTTGATCAACATCTTCAGGTAACATCAATTCACCGGTATGAGTATCTGCAGCTAGCATCTGCCCAGGCTTCAAACGTCCTTTAGCAACAACATCTGTTTCACTGTATTCATAAACCCCCGTCTCAGAGGCCAAGGTAATTACGCAGTCTGAGTATGTGGCATCACGGACTCCTTCGGTACCTTTGGTATTTTTGGTAATCACATAACGTGCAGGTCGTAGTCCATTTCGATCCAGAGTACAGGCAGCATAACGACCATCAGTCATAACCACGCCAGCAGGACCATCCCATGCTTCCATATGCATGGAGTTATATTCATAAAACGCCTTAAGATCAGCATCCATCGTGTCTACATTTTGCCAGGCAGGCGGGATCAACAAGCGCATGGCACGGAAAATATCCATCCCCCCCGCGAGTAGTGCTTCTAGCATGTTATCCATACTATTAGAATCTGAGCCACTCATTGAAACGAGAGGGCGGATATCTTCCATATTTGGAATCAACGGTGTTTCAAATTTATGGCCTCGTGCCACTGACCAATTACGATTTCCCTGTACCGTATTAATTTCACCATTATGAGCCAGATAACGAAATGGCTGAGCCAGACGCC
>JAPHSW010000099.1 GCA_026196615.1 Gammaproteobacteria bacterium
CTTTATCAGTTTGGAATGGAACCTAATTTTGAGGTTCAAAATTAATAGGTAAGCCACTGAATAAAAATGATAAAATCCTTAAAGACTTACCTATGAGTAACGATAACTTTAATGAGCATATTAGTATATTTTCATAATAACGGCTTTTTTTATTAATTAATGAATAATTGATTCTAGTCACAAGAGTTAAAGTCTTTATTATCCAATGACATTGATGCTATGATTAAAATTCGCTAATAAAGCCAATATGTAATGACTACATATCAAACAAGATAAGGCTGAGCAAGCAATGAATTTCAACTCAGTCTGATAAAAATATCCTATGGGGAACACATGAAAATTGAGACAATTGCTGTACATGGCGGTTATTCTGCCGATCCAACAACGAAATCTGTTGCAGTACCTATTTATCAAACAACCTCCTATGCATTTGATGATACTCAACATGGTGCTGATTTATTTGATCTCAAAGTAGCGGGTAATATTTATACTCGTATTATGAATCCAACTACAGATGTACTGGAAAAACGTGTTGCTGAAATGGAAGGTGGGGTTGGCGCTCTGGCTCTCGCATCTGGTATGTCAGCAATTACTAATGCGATTTTCACCATCTGTCAGTCAGGTGATAACATTGTCACAACACCAACACTCTATGGCGGCACATACAATTTATTTGCTCACACACTACCGCAACTGGGTATTGAGGCACGTTTTGCTGATCCCAAAGACATAGATGCCATGTCAGCACTGATTGATGATAAAACCAAAGCAGTTTTTTGTGAATCTATTGGCAACCCACTTGGCAATGTTATCGACATCAGTGCTTTAGCAGATATGGCACATGCTCATGGCCTGCCACTGATTGTTGATAATACCGTTCCCTCTCCTTATTTGTGCCGACCTTTTGAACATGGCGCAGATATTGTTATTCATGCATTAACTAAGTACATGGGTGGTCATGGCACCACAATTGGCGGTATCATAGTCGATTCAGGAAAATTTCCCTGGGCTGAGCATAAAGAGCGTTTTGCTTGTTTAAATGAACCTGATAAGTCTTACCATGGTGTGGTCTATGCCGAAGCTCTGGGCGAAGCTGCTTATATTGGACGAGCACGAGTAGTGCCATTACGTAATATGGGCGCAGCCATTTCACCGTTTAATAGTTTCTTGATCCTCCAAGGACTTGAGACATTACACGTTCGAATGGATCGCCATTGTAAAAATGCTCTCGCTGTTGCAAAACACTTGCAAAAAAGTGATCGGGTCAGCTGGGTTAACTTTGCAGGACTAGATGATCACCCTGATAAACCTCTGATTGATAAATACATGGGTGGCAGAGCTTCAAGCATTCTGACCTTTGGTATCAAAGGTGGACAAAAAGCCGGAGCCCAGTTCATTGATGCATTACAGCTTGCTGTTCGACTGGTGAATATTGGTGATGCAAAAACTTTGGCCTGTCATCCTGCTTCAACAACTCATAGACAGTTAAATCCTGATGAAATGAAACAGGCGGGAGTGAGTGAAGACATGGTTCGCTTATCAATTGGTATTGAGCACATTGATGACATTCTTGAAGATCTAGACCAAGCATTAAATGCTGTTACAGAAGTCTAAAATAAGATTAACCTTCTTTTCTTCTATCATAGGAAAAGAAGGTTAAATCCCCTAGAAAACTTAGTACTGACTTAAACTCATTAATGTTACACAAAACCACTCTCTTCTTGATTTAAACTCACTTTATTTTGCCAATGACGAGAACTTATTAAAGTTTTTACTATACTTGGTCGAATAAGAGAATACATGCCCTCAAGTTTTCAAAAAGGAAAAAAAATGTTACAAAACATTAGCATCAAACAGCGTCTTGTTATCTTAATCATTCTTATTATCTCCGCAGGTGCATTTCTTACTTTTTGGCAAACGACTCGCTTATCCAGTATTAATAATAGTTTTGAGCTGTATCAGCAAACAGCGGTTATGGGAGAAACCCATATTTTACAAATCAGTCGAGATATGAATTATTGTTCACGACTGACACGGAGCATTATGTTAGGTGATGATTTTAATAAGAATCACAAAAAATTATTAAAACGCATTGATGATATAAAAAATCACTTCAGTAACCTGAAAGAGTCAATTTCAGGGCTAAAGCCAGAGCATAAACAAAAATTGAACAAAGCAATCCAACAGTCTGAAACCGATACAATGGCTTTTCTAAGAGATGGTTTACGTCGTATGAATGAATTAGGTGCAACTGATCGTTCTCAGGAGATTAGAAATGCCGCGTGGAAAGATTATCGTGCCACTGCATCACCAATTGCAAACAAAGCCAGATCAAGTTTTAAAGAACTAATAGCAATAGAGGAAAAATTAAAAGACGCCATTACAGCTCATGCTAAAAAAACCATATCACAAACACAACTTTATACTATTATTATTATGCTGGTTTCCGTTGTTGTTGTAATAACATTTACCTTACTGCTCACCAGCAGTATATTAACACCACTTAAACAACTAAAAGATAACATTAATCAAATCGAACAAAATTCAGATCTTCAAAAAAGGATTGAACTTAATTCTAATGATGAACTCTCCGATGTCTCTCAAGCCTTTGATCGCATGCTGGAAAACTTTCAATCCATTTTACTAAAAGTTGAAGACGCCATTACACAACTTTCTGATTCTTCAAACACTTTGAGTCAAACCACAGAGAGTGCTTCCAATAATATCCAACAGCAAAAAATAGAAGTGGGTAACATCAGTCAAGCCATGGAATCTCTGGATACAACAGTGGATTCCATTGTCAGTAACACAACCCAGGCCAATGAAGCCGTGACTACTGCGACAAAAGAATCTAATAACGCGCTGTCAGTGGTTGAACAAACCATCTCGACCATCAATAAACTAGATTCTGATGTATCTTCAGCATCCGATATGATCCATAAACTGGAACAAGACACTGATGCAATCGGTAGTGTGGTTGATGTAATAAAAAGTATTGCGGAACAAACCAATTTATTGGCATTGAATGCAGCAATTGAGGCAGCAAGAGCAGGAGAACAAGGGCGTGGATTTGCCGTGGTTGCCGATGAGGTCAGAACCCTTGCCAGTCGAACTCAAGAATCAACAGCGGAAATACAAGAAATGATAGAGCGATTACAATCTGGTTCTTCTGCTGCGGTAAAAGTCATGAGCAATAACCAAACTCAAGCCTCTGAGGTTGTCAAATCAGCCAGTAATACCTCCGATACCATTAAAACCATTAGTACCAGTATCAATGAAATTACTCAAATAAACGCTGAGATCAATGATATAACCAAACAGCAGTCTCAGTCTGCTCAAGAAATGAATCAAACAATTTCTTCAATTAATCAACTTTCTGAAACCACCTCAGAACATGCGGAACAAAACAATCAGGCCAGTGTGCAATTGGGAACTTTAGCGGTGACACTAAAGAATTTAATTTCTCAATTTAGAATTTCTTAAAACATTTATTAATGGCAAAAAAATGAAGTTTTCAATATATAATCCAGGCAATATTGAAGAAATTAAAGCTCTATTTACTAAGACATTTTCAGATTCAGAAGGAAAATCAGAAGGCTTACTCATAGGAAACTTAGCCTATGATTTAATGATAAATACTGATGTTCAGGATATTTATGTTTTTATAGCCACTGATAATGATCAGATCATAGGTAGTATCATTTTTTCTAAGTTAACGATTGAGAGTGAGATTAATGCTTTTCTTTTAGCTCCAGTAGCAATACACACAAGATATCAAGGAAAAGGGATCGGTCAGAAATTAATTATTTTTGGCCTTGATACTATAAAAGAAAATGGAGTAGAGCTTGCGTTTACTTATGGTGATCCTAATTTTTACTCTAAAGTTGGATTTAGACCTATTACTGAAAAATTAGTAAAAGCCCCCTTTCAATTAACATATCCAGAAGGATGGCTAGGTCAATCATTAGTTAGTGATAAAATTGAACCAATTTCGGGTAAGTTATCTTGTGTAAAAGCATTAAATAAAGCTGAATATTGGTAATTATTAAGAAAAAATAGAAACTGTAAATATTCTTATCAGCGGTAGAAAAAGCACAATGAACCGGTACTTTTCTCTACTACTGAATATAATTATTGGACAGTTTTAACATGCTTTACCCGCTTCTGTTGCTTCAGGCACTTCAACTAGCTCACCTGTTTTGCAATCGTAGATGTATCCATAAATTGGGATATCAGAAGGAACCATTGAATTACCCCGAATCCGTTCTACGTCTTCAACTACACTTTTAGCATTATCACTGAAGGTTAACCAGTTTATGTATTTTCCATCGGCGGTACCCCCTCCAGAATTGCTGTCATGCCAACCAGATGCATCAACACTTGCAGTTTTAAGACTACCTGACAATAACTCACCCATAATTTCATTTGTAAATGTTTCCATTCCACATTCGGTATGATGGATGACAAACCACTCTTTAGTACCAAGTAGTTTATATGAAATAACGAGTGAACGAATTGCATCATCACTTGCTCTACCGCCTGCATTACGAATTACGTGAGCATCGCCTTCAGCAAGACCTGCATATTTAGCTGGGTCCAGGCGAGCATCCATACAGGTAAGAATGGCGAATTGTCTGCCTGGAGGTATAGGTAGATTACGCTTGTCACCAAAATTTGCCATATAATCAGCATTTGCTGATATTACCTCATCTATTAATTTACTCATTTTTATTCTCCTTTGAATTACAGCATATTTTTTGTGAATTAAATACACTATGTGACGAATATAAAAACCTAGTAATTTAATCTATTACTCTCTATATTTTATAGTCTGAATTAACCCTCTTTGCAATTAATTGTATTATTTTTATTTTATTAAACCGGTAACATTTAATTTCAAACTAGAGTTGAGAAGTAAGCTGACAGATGACAAATAGATCGAGTCAGTACAGATAAAACCCGAGAGTGATTCCGAGTGAAAAACACGAATAAGCTATTGGGAATTTATATGCGAACAGGTCATTATGCCTAACATCAAATGTATGCCATTTTAGAAGCGGGATATACTCTTGCAGTTAAGTCTGTAGTCATTAAACAAATTAAGAGTAAAAGAGGAGAAGTCCATATACTGGCTATTTTAGCTAACTTACTAGTTGCATGATTTCATCTTTAATGACCACTGCTTTTATAAACAGCAGTTAAAAAAATCTCCTTCAATTCACCTGAATATAAACATCACCATGACGTTCAGTCATATAACCAATGGCATGCGCTTCAATTTCCTGTTTCTGTAAAAGTCCCTGAAGTTCTAATTCAGCCTGAGCCTCAACTGCAACCAACAAACCACCACTAGTTTGAGGA
>JAPHSW010000188.1 GCA_026196615.1 Gammaproteobacteria bacterium
CAGTATCACTCAAACGCCATGCATTTCCAATAAATTGTAGGCGTTTAAACCCTCTTAAAGCTCCAAAGTTAAAAGGTGCAACATATAGTGGTGCAATACCGACAAGAAGCTCATCATCATAGACTCCTAACAGGAGTAATTGAAGGTTCAGCTTATCTCCCCAGGTTTGCCACCAAAAGTATTGCCAGGCCCATGAAAGAAATAAAGGATCAGAAGAGGATTTTCCTAATAAGGCTTGCCATTCTTCCTCCATTTTAGAAAACTCAAATATTGTCAGTTCTTTGATTTCAAGAGACATTAAGTCAGATTCACTCCTTGTGCTGCTAGTAAAATATCACCATCAGAATCCCCTCCCATAATGAACCAGTTTTCTGCACAATCTTGTTTATCACCATACACATAAAAACGTTGCTTTTGTGTTGCCCGAAAACCTGATTTTATCAAAGCTTCCCCTAAAGTTTCATCACTGGAAGTGCAACTCATATAGGCATATGCGGAAGAGTAATCATGCCATGCTTCAATAAGTTTCAACTTTAAGTTAAAGCTTGAGACAGGACCAATATAATCAACTAAAACACTTTGATTTTTTTGATTTCTTATGACGCCAATAGCAATCAAAGAATCGTTATTCCATAAGCTAATAAAGTTATAACATGCTGAGGGGTGATGCTTATAACGCCATGATAAGTATTCATAGTCACGAATTACAGTCCTATCATAACCTTCAAGAATTGATGCTAAAAGCTGTTCTACTTGTTTTTTTTCAGGCAACTGGCTGGATAGCCTATAATCTGTATAGTATTCCTGCTCTGAATCAGATGCATTTGAGAGTACAAGCCTAAATTGATTATACAACTGGATAATACGCACAACAAAGCCTTTAATGTCCGTTGACTGCTTCCTTTTTCGATAAGAAATCACCCTTGTGTTACTTCTCCAGCCCATTTTTTTCAGCACTCGTACAGCTTGGTCACTAATTCCGAGAGCAAATAATAAGGAATAATGTTGATGTAGTTGCACCTTAATTTTTTGCCCTATCCCCATACCTCTACATACAGAATCTACAATAAAATCACAACTCCATGCCGCTTCTATATTTTTATTATCAAAGCGAACTGTCACTGGCATCACTGCATTAAATCCAAGTAATTCACCTTCTGAATTAGTAACAATGACAGGATCCCATTTTGGACGACTCTTATCTAAAAATTGCCAATCCCAGAGTTTCCGCTTAAATTTTGATCCACCAAGCAGTTGAATTACTTTCGCTTTATGCTGATTGTTATAAGCAGAAAAATTCAGCTCCATTTCTTTTTTTCCTTAATTATTTGTATGAACGGTGCCAAGCTTCAAACATCAACAAACGCCAAAGTAACATATTGTTATCATCACGCCCTAATTGAAACGCTGCCCAGATTGAGGATATTAACTCATGATTAAAACCTTCATAACGCTCCTGATCAAATAAAAGCGTTTCTGCCCATTCCTTAAGAGCTCCTCTCAACCATGGTCCTATTGGAATTGCAAAGCCTTGTTTTGGTCTGTCAACAATATCTTGTGGGACATGTCGATAGAGTAGTTGTTTCAATAGCGCTTTTCCTGAACCATTTTGGTGATTTCGGTACCCTGGTATCTTCAATACAAAATCCAACCAATGATGATCTAATAAAGGTACTCGTGTTTCCAAACTACACGCCATTGCAGCACGATCAACTTTTGTTAATATATCTCCTGGTAAATAAATTTTATAATCATGGAGCATCATTGTATGAAGTTCATCACTAAACTGATGAGCACTTAGATAACTTTTACTCGTCTTGCCTGAGAACAACTTATCTGACATGACTGAATGATATGTCAGCTCTTCATAGAATTGAGATAGATTATTATATTGCGTATTCCTTTTATTTTGTTGTATTTTTAAAGCGATTAGTGCACGACCAAGAGTTTTGTACCTTGGTAATAAAGACAATAGTGGAGCCAATAAATTAGCGGGTAAATGAGCTTTTAAAAAGGTTTTAAAGTGATCAGCATTATTCCATTGAGAAATTGTATTAAAATAGCGACTGTAACCTGCAAAAGCTTCATCTCCTCCATCACCAGAAAGTGCAACGGTTACTTCAGTGCTAGCCAACTTGGCCACCAGATAGGTAGGAATTTGTGATGCATCACCAAAAGGTTCATCATAAAATTCTGGAAGCATTGGAATTACATCTTTTGCCTCATCTGGAGTAATATAAAGCTCTGTATGTTCACATCCCAAATGTTGCGCCACTAATTTTGCATGCTTTGCTTCATTAAATTCAGCATTTCCAAAACCTATCGTAAATGACTTTACAGGTCTTGAACTTTGCTTTTGCATCATTGCAACAATAAGTGATGAATCAATCCCTCCCGACAAAAAAGCACCCAATGGAACATCTGAAATCATTTGCTTCTTAATCACTTTACTAAGACATATATCCATCTCATCTAATAAAGGCTCATCAGGCATTGTAACTGGATTTAAATGGCCTGATTCAAATATAGTGGTGACATCCCAATACTTTTCTGGTTTTCCTAGCAATTTTTTACTACTGAGATCGAAGACTTGAAAATGTCCAGGTGCTAGCTTATTAATCCCTTTGTAAATTGATAGGGGGTCAGGAACATGGTTAAAACGCATATATGCTTGCAGAGCTGATTCATCTATTTCAGGATTCCATCCTGGATATTCTTGAAATGCTTTAAGCCCAGAAGCAAACAAAAAATCTTTACCGCGGTACCCATAATAAAGAGGCTTTTCACCTAATCGATCTCTAACCAAGTATAGAAGCTTTTCTTGACGATCAAATACAGCAAAAGCGAACATTCCATCAAATTTTCTGATGGCAACCTCAATTCCCCAAGTTTCAAATGCAAATAAGATAACTTCAGTATCACTACCACCAACAAATACCGCGCCTAGATTTGATAATTCATTTTTCAGCTCAAGAAAATTATAAATTTCACCATTAAAAGTGATAACAAAGCGTTTTGAGACAGAGTGCATCGGCTGAGAACCCGCATTACTCGTATCTTGAATCGAAAGCCGACGATGCCCTAAAGCAATCCCAACTTGCTTTTCAACCCAACTCCCTTGACCGTCAGGCCCTCGAGAATATAATTGCTTACTCATTTTGGTAATTAGTTTTTCAGGATCTTCCTGCAAATTCTCTTGATAAACAAATCCAGTAATACCACACATTCAATTAGCCCTTACTAATGGGGTTATATTTTAATAAAAGCTTTTTCAACAGCACTTTATCATCAGAATTAGAAAAAACTATAAAACTTATAAGAAAAGTAATACTTCCAAGACTTGCAACAATAAACAACATAAGATAAGTATCAGTGGGTTGCCAGTCTCTTAAGCTATATGATAATAGCAAACTTATAATTGCAGGTAGAACACTAGGTAACCAACAGTCTTTAATATAGGAAAGCACAGATATTTCTAATAAAAAACAAGTCCTTTTTAAGTAAAGAATATTTACAAGTAAAGCAGGAATCATAGATCCAAGAGCGATACCAACCAAACCATAATCAACAACTAACCATATACTTAATAAGATATTTGCTAGTGCAGCAATTGGCTCCAAACGAGCAAAGATACCATGTTCTCCAATTGCAATCAGATAACGCTGAGAAAAAGGATTTAGCAAAGGAATTATAGTAAATAGAATCAATACATATAAGACATTTGTGCCAGCTTCACTATAACGCGAACCGATCCAGAGCGATATAAAATCAGGGCCAAGTAAAGCAGCCATTATAGCGGTAAGAACAACAAGCCCTACAAGGTACCGAGATGAATTAATATAATATTTTAAAATCGCCTCTTTATCTCCTCTAGCACTCAGATCACTGAATAAGGGTAAAAAGGCATGATTGATATTAAGAATAAGCATTCTGATATTACGGACAAGAGCAGAAGGAATAGCAAAGAAAACAATATACGCAGGTCCCATAAAAGCAGCAATAATAAAGTTGTCTGCATTATAACTTAATCGGTATGATGCACCTTGAACAAAAGATTTAAAACCAAAAACTAATAATTCTTTTAACGTACTCATTGAAAACTTGTTCCATTTAAAAATCAAGCCTCCATATGTTGGTCGAGACAGTAAAATAAAATAAATTAAGTACTTAATGCTCACACCAATAGTATTGATTGATGTAATTAAGATGAGGGCATTTTCCGGAGTAATAAACGTCAGTAACAGAACACTACCTATTACAGAATTATAAATAACAACCTTATTTTTAATATGGTAAAACTGCAATCCCTCCAAAAAGCTTTGAGCAACAAATCCTGGAAAAGTTACAAGAACCTGGATTCCAACAATTATTAAAAAAAGACTATATTTATCGAGGTCAGCTCCTTCTGGAGCAATAGAAGCTGGAAAAAATACAGCCCAGATAAAAAAACAAATGCCTAAAACAATACCAATTAAGCTTAAAAAAAGCATCGAGGTTGAAAAAACTTGTTGCATCTCTTCATGTTCATTTTTTGCATTATGCCTGGAAGCAAATCTTGACATGGTTGGCAACAACCCCATGTCCAACAATCCCATATAACCGATTACAGAAATAATAATTTCATTAATACCATAGTCATAATCTCCTAAATTAATGACTAACACAGGAGTCATAACAAAGGTAATGACTAGTTTTAAGGCAAAAACAAGCACATTAGAGCTGCTATTTTGGACAAGCTTTTTGAGCATAAATGACTTACTCTATTAATAAACGGCTATAAGCTTCAGCTAAAACTGAAGCATGATTCGAAACATTATATCGTTGTGTTGCAATAGGTGCATATTCCTTAAAAATTGTTTTATCATTTTGTTTTATTTGTTGTTTAATTGCTTGAGACAGGGCCTTACTATCCTTTGGGTTAACCTGAATAGCAGGAGTATCTTTTAACACTTCTCTCAACCCAATACAATTGGTTGCCACTAATGGTGTCCCTGTACATAGAACTTCCATTGCCAATAAGCCACAAGCTTCCCATAAAGAAGGCATTGCAACCAGGTCCAAACCTTTCATTGATGCTGCCACATCATCTGTATAAGGAACAAAAATAAACCTATCAAGAATATCTTTTTGTTCAATAAGCGCTTTGTCCTCACGTATAAATCCCCCAGAGCCAAAACAAATCACAACTGGATTCAACTCAGGATTCTCTTTTTTTATCTGCTCTATCGCTTCAATCAGATAAATAAAACCTTTTTGTGACATAAAACGCCCAAGAAAACCAATTCGAAACATTCCTTTTGTTTCAGGAAAAAGTTGAACTAAATCTGCTGGTGTTGCATCAAAAAAATATTGGCTATTTATACCATTTAGATTGGCAAATAATCCTTTACGATTAATTTTAGGTAAATATTCAATTAAATTATCTTTCGCATCCTCACTTACCGTCATAATTTCATTGGCCATTGAAAAAACACGTGTTAATAACCAACGCTTAATTTTGATATTAGATGTTTCAAACTGTGCAGCAGTGAATACATCGTGCACAGTCAATAATGTAGGAATCTTTTTAATAGTTGCCATGGGAAGACTTGCAATTGCAGAACTAAAACCATGAGCATTAACAAGATCAAAACGTCTTGTCAAAATAAGTCTGGTTACTAATAAGGTCAAAGAAAGGGTCGAGTTCTTACTTGGAATAAAACTAAAACGAGATGACTTGAGCTCTTTATCAAAAAAACTAAAAAAATCTAAATCTGGGGCAACAATTGTAAAATGATAAGCATCAAACTCTTTTGAATTAAACACATATCTTAGATAATTCCTTATCCCACTAATTGGCCAACGTACGACTAATAGAATATTTTTTTTCTCAGCTAAACTCACCTGGACATTCCTTCACTATGAATTTTTTTATCAATTATTACCATGACACCAAAATAAGAAAATGACACATTCTGACCAAAGTTCTAAAGGATAGAATTAATAACTAACATTATACTTGAATCGAGCTAAGTTATAAGGCGCAGAGTTATATTAAAAGATATCAAGCCATAAAAACTTTAATTTATGCTTCTTATTCAAAATATTTTATCTTTCCTGAAGAAGTCAAAGCATAATTCCCCTCTGCTTCTTTTTGGTACTTACTATCAATTATCGATAATTTCATATCAATATCATCAGACTCAATATTCAAAAAACTTGCCAGTGTATGTACAAAATTTCTCATGAAATAAGTTTTATCAATTACAGAATTATTCTTCTTATTACTGTCCCAGATAAACAAAGGCACTTCCAACGCTTTTATAGAAAAATAATTACCAACACCATGAACCAAATAGGGTGGTTCCTCAACCTCTGCCACACCATGATCAGAAGTGTAAATTAATTTACCATTAACTTTTTTTACTTCAGCCATAATTTGAGATAGCAATTGCATTGTATTATTAATCGAATCATCATAACAATTAACATCCTTAGGCTTATCATCAGAACCCGCGAAAACAGGCTCCCATACCCTGCTACAAAATTCAGGATGAGAACCAAGCAAGTGAACAAAAATCACTTTTCTTTTATGGGATTGCAAACTGGCTTTCAATGGTGAAAGTAAGTGATAATCATAATTGGATTTTGAAAAATCTGATTTATTTAAGAAAGTAACATAATCAGCACTTGAAGCTATTTTTGTTGAAGGTGTATCGTGTTTACCAATATACCCCTGATTTGATATCCAGTGTGTTTCAAATCCTGCCATTTTAGCTAAGTCAACAATACTTTTATCATAATAAAACCCTTGTTTATCATTTAATAACAACATTCTGGGTAAACTATTCCTAGTCTGAGCTGCAGGAGAAATTGGATCAGTAATTAATGTCATTCCCTCAAAGTCTTCAAGTACAGGGGTTGTTTTTCTATCATAACCATATAATGTCATATGTTTTCTATCAGCAGACTCTCCGATCACTACAACATAGGTTTTGATCTCTTCTCTATCGATATATTTAACATTTTTCCAAGAGGGAGTGACCTCCTGATCCATTATTGATTTATGCGAGATATAATCTTTCACTAACAATAATGAATCAAAAGTAAAGTGATGACTAAATGATGCTGTTACCCACTCTTTAAGATTATTTTTAACGTCATAAGCACTAATAACTTTAAAAGTAGTCACAACTAAGAAAAGTAAACTTAAAAAAAATACATGTTGCTTAAAATTTTTTTTGTTTGCTAGAATCATTCCCCCAATTATCAGACATAAAATAAAAACAACAATTGCAACTTTCAAACTAAAAAAATCTAACTGAGACATATACTCCATTGACTCTGAAAAATTTGAGTCTGCAATGGAAGCAAAGCTACCAATATCAATGAAAACTCCATAATAACTAGAGAAATAAGTAATAAAACCTAAGAAAATGGCGATTAAAAAAACGAATCCCGCCCCTAAAGCAATATGGAACCGAGAAAAGATGAGAACAGCCAGAGAAATAAGACTAAGCCCAAACAATCCATTCAAAAATTTATTTGAGAAATCTTTATAACTATAACTAATGTCTTCTATATAGAACAATACGGCCAACAATCCCAAATAAAGAATTATATTCAGTAAAATATAACGTTTACTTGTTCCAATCATTCAACATTCTCCATAGATAGACACTCGTGCCAATTTTAAACAAAAGAGATGATCTACAACTCAATTTTATTTTTTATTTCAGATTTTTTAATAATAAACGTAAGCGACACAGTCAATCCAGCTAACAAATACCAATAATACATTGAGAGTCCCCAATAATTAATACTATAGACTACATACATCCAAAAAATAGCTTTTAAAGCATAACTCAACCGATAAAAAAAATGATCTTCAGATATTTTTTGAACACTGAGTTTTTCAAAATTTCTTTTTATACTCCTGCCTATTTCCCTAATAAATCGAAAAAAGAATATACCTCCAATTAAGCCAATTTCAATAAGAATTTCAGCATACATACTATGACTGACATATGTTCCACCATAAGAATGGTATTTAGCTTCTTGTGTGGTTCCCAAACCATGACCAACAATGGGGCGTTCAAATGCTAATTTATATTCACTTATAAGACCATTCAATCTTCCATCCATAGTCGCACTGCCAACGGTATCCGAATCAATAATAGATAAATATCGGTCTTTTTGTAATGGACTCATTACACTCCAACCTGAAATAGCAATTCCTATAGCTAAGATAATCATAAAAAATTTATTTTTTGATTCCTTAAAAATCATCCAGGCAACCACAAGTAATGCAAGGAACCCCCCTCTTGACATTGTAAGTATTAGTGCATACAACATGCATGGCATTAACAATAAATATATCGTTGTAAAGAACTTACCATTACGGAAGAGTAAATAATGTAAAAAAGGAATGGTTGTTACTATGACGAAGCCAAGTTCATTTGGGTTTATAACATCTGCCGGGGCACCTGCCAATCGCCCAGTAAACTCTCCAGCCCCAATATAAGTTCGATCTCCCCAATATCCATCAGTAATATGAAGATACAAAGGTTCTAACACTCTAAACACTTGACAACTAATAAAAACAAATAAAAAAATAGCTAATCGACTTTTACTACTTATAATATAAATGGTTAAAAAGAAATATATTATTGCTTTAATATAATTAGTAACGCTCTCTCGAAGCACACTCCCTGGAAATTCCACTAATGGTAAAGATACAATTAAATATATAAACAATGCAATGAGCGCGGCAAAGATAGGATCTTTAGAAAAAGGTTCAAGTTTTTTTTGTTGAGAAAAGACTGATAGCATTGTCAATACAGCCAAAATAAGGGTTGGCCTAAATGCAGAATATCCAGGTATTCGGCCTGACATATGCATAAAAAAATCGATAACTAATAATAAATAAAGTAGCAGTGAAAGTGTGGAAACTTGTTTGTTTTCTAAGGAATGAGGCATTACTAGAATTAACTTCCCAAATTAAAAAATAATGAATAATCACAGGCTTGCTATATAAATAAAATAATATCTTCTTAATCTAAAGAAAAAATTTACAAGTACTATATTTATAATTAAATAGTTAACCAATGAGATAAAAGCATTATAAGATATCCCTTAATCCATGACTATTACAATGTTCTATTTGTGGATCTTAAATTATGTAAAAATGATGAGAAAAGTAATATTTTCTAGAAATTATTTCAGATATGCATACAAGAGAAGAGGATGACACTTTCACTTGAGAGTGCCATCGTTGAGATTATGAGTAATAAAAAGAGTTATACCCTACCTTTATTTCATTATTTACTACTATTATTATCACTTCACCAAAAAAGGAATAAAGTTTTTTAAATCATCTGATCCAACAGTGACAGATGTGCCTGTTGTATTTCTATTGCCATCTTTATCTGACACAAAAATAAAGACATCCTTCAATGAATTAAAAGAATCAATATCAACCAATTCAATCTCTATTTTAGTATCACTCCATGAAATCACTTTTTGGATAGCTATTTGTTCTGTTCCAATATAATTTGAAGAATCAGCTATTTCAACTCTAGCTTGAGAATTTTCACCAATAGCAACATAGATATTATCATATAGTGGTGTAGTACCTTCATCCGAGCCTGATCTTATCCACCCTGGAAAGCTAAGATGTTGATATTGTTTAATATCAGGTAAACCTTCATGCATTTCACCTATACCATTTGAAAAATCTGCATCAAATACGGGCTTGGAAGTTATATATTCTCTAACTCCTTTTTCAGCAGAGATAGTTTGAAACAAAACATCACCATTTGCAGTTGGATCGCTTTGATTTGCTCTTAGCCACACGGAAATTCTTATCCAACTGTTCCATGACCACCAAACATCTCGATTTCCAATTGATGTATCTAAATTAAAATCATTCCCTGCCAGATAAAAAACTCCTTCACTACCAACATGAGTGGGCAAGCAAAGATCATTTGAATGGCCACTGCGATCTAAGTCATAAAGCCAAGTGAATTTCCATGAACTATCAGTTGAAAACACTTTAGGAATTTTTGCTCCGGAAAATCCAGCTCCCGGAAAAATCTGATTATTTGGTAAACGTACCCAATACGACATAAAAACTTCCTGTGCACCAGTATCAAAATCCAGTGTAAGAACTTTTTGAGTGGCATCATACACCTGAGCTGAAAAATTCCCACTCTGAGCTTGAGAATTATAGATAGCTCTAACAGAACTATGATCACTACTACTCCATTCACCAATATCAGGGCTTGTCGTAGGAATTACTCCCTTACTAGCTGCACTTGAATCAGATTCAAACCTATCATACATAATAACATTCGGTGCATCCGAGCCAAAACCACTACCCAGAATTGTTAGCTTTCCATCATCCAGTTCACTACTATCAACACTATTGATCACAGGAGCTGCAAAAATGATGTTTGAATAAAAAAGTGATAGAAGTAAGAATAAAAACCTTTTTTTTATGTTCATAACATTCTCCTCATCAATGTTTGTATTTCCACTCAAGTCTTTTAAAAATTTCATAAATATAACTTATATTTCTTAATGTCATAAACGTTCACAGACAGGCCACCCCTATTTGTCACAAAAGTCTCAAAGATAATGATTTAATCTTTGAAGAAAAGACAAGATTAAGATGCACACAAGACAAACTGAGATAATTCCAGTTAAATTAATTTTGTGTCATCAATCGACAAAATAATGTTAATAATCCATTTTATATCAAAAGCTTGAAATAATATCTTTGATAGACATCTCAATCTTTTGATATTAGCCATTATTATTAGTAACAATGAGCTTAAGTTGTGAAGCTCTTTGCAATCCACTGAACCCCATAGACTGACTTTTTAAATTGATACATATCATCACCAATAGCAAAACGAGGTAAAGCAAATGGATTATCCATTGAAAGACAATCACAATTAGCCATAACCGCTGCTTGATAATTTGCTTTTTCTACCATTGCTTCAGTTTCTGAATTAAAGTCATCAAGCTGACCATTAGGATAACAAAAACTACTAACCGCTTTATTTATCATTGATTCTAAACGTCTTTTGCTTTCAACTAACTCAAATTCAACATCACTTAGTCTTTCAGCCGATAAAATTGGATGATTAACTGTATGGGCTCCGATTTCCACGTTTGATTCTGATAATTCCTGGATTTGAGTCCATGTCAGAGGAGCGTATTCATCAGGAACTTCTTTAGGTAATAAAATATTATTTTTCTCAGCACATTGATCTATCCAATGATTTTTTTCAGTTAAAGACAATGGCAATAAATAATTATTTATTGCTTGCCAGCTTGAGTATAAACCAGAAGGTAATATTTTATTTTCTTTAAAAAAATTGACTTCAACATCACTAGAAGCGAGCTTGAGTAACATAGAAACGCGATCAGGCCATAACCAACATTTCCCATCAATAAAACCTGTAGTCACAAACAAAGTAACAGGTAATCCTGCACGATTAAATTCTTCAAAGGCAAAACTATACATATCCATATATCCATCATCAACAGTTAATACAATTGAATTTTCAGGTGGATTTTCTTTATTTTTTAAGCATTTTATCAATTCAGAAAATGCAATAACATTAAAATCACGCTTCAAAATAGCAATTTGTTGCCTTAAAATTTTACGATCAATATACCCTGCCTTTGGTTCCTCAGAAAACCTATGCATCATCATAATTTTTGGTTGGTTTCTTGTCAGTTTATGAGCCACTTTATAACCACCAAACTCACAAAAAAAACGTACAATTCTCGACTTTATCTTTCTTATCATCTGTAAGGGCATTTTAATGTTTCACTTCATACTTTGTGATTACTTTTAATGCTCTAATTGGATCTTGAATGCCCGCAAGAAAAAAATGAAATATTGCATTTACAATTGCACCCTCTGTTTTTAGTGCCTGACCAAGGCGATAATTAAGCACAGCTTTACGCTTATATATAATCCGTTTGGGATAATGGACTCTATCCATCGCTTTTTTTAAAATAATAAAACCATTTCTCCAACGAACTGAAAGAGCATTTGTACTAATTGTATCTTGATGTTTTCTATAATAAAAAAGTTCTTTATTATTGTATCCCAATTGAGTCTCTTCAGAAATACGAATGCACATATCGTGATCCTGACCCGCTCTTAATGATACATCAAAATTACCCACTTTTTCATAAACACTACGACGAACAAGACTAGCACCAGGTAAACAAAGGTAACAATCACACAAAATATCTCCCAAATGATTGCGTTCTATATGATCCTTTTTTAACAGCGTGTATATATATTCACCATTTTCATCAACAGCATGACCATTTGAATAAGCCATCCCAATATCAAGCTTGGGATTCAGATAATCCACCATATTTTCAAGATAACTTAATTTCCAATAATCATCACTATCAAGTATAGCAATAAATTCACCATTTGAATGTGAAAGTCCAAGGTTAATCGAAGCAGCCTGCCCACGGTTTTCACCATTAGGATGCTGTAATAAGGTCATTTGCGTCCGATATCCCTGTAAAATATTCAAGGTACCATCCGTGCTGCCGTCATCAACAACAATTAACTCAAAATTTTTATAGGTTTGCTCAAGTACTGATTCAACTGTTTGTTTAATATAGTTTTTTCTATTGTATGCTGGAATAATAACAGAGACTAAGTCTTTGATTTCTGGTTTCAAAAATTTGAGATGAGGCATATTTATTTCTCTGACTTATAAAAAATGACTTTTATATGCAATTAATATCACACAATAAACAAATAGGTTTCCAGGAAGTTTGGAGTGAATATTTCATTGAGCTACTTAATCAATAGATAAAACAGTATTAAATTTCAAATACTAACTGTTTTTTTAAACAAACGCTGCTTCAATTTTTTTAGTAATGATTCACGATTTTTATTTATTAATTTTAATTGCTGAATAGTATACAAGCTCATTACTTGCCGTTCTTCAACCTGAGCACTTATTCCTTTGAGTGCGTCCAAAATTCCTTTAAACCAATAAAAAGAATAACCATCACGTACAGAATAGACAAACATGGCAGATAACTGAAACAAACAAAAACCTACTCCCTTCAATAGAGGGTAGTTTCTGATAGTTAGCCAAATAGTATTTCTAGTATCATAATAATATCTTCTCCAACCAGGTCTTCCAAGCGTTGACTGGTGGTGTAGAAGTTCAATTTTAGGTGTATACTGGACTTCAAACTGGTTATTCATTAAACGTATAGCTAATTCAGGTCCTTCATGGCTGATAAAAAAGCATCCAGGATAACCTCCAGCTTTTAAAAAAGCACTTCTATTGAGTGCTACAGCCCCCTCAGTAATCTCTTCAGTAAGAAATTCACTATCTGCAAACTTATGTTTATCACAGTGATGAGACCAGTTTATTGTCTCTAAAGTTGTGGGATGCAAAACCCTAAAACAAAGAGCTCCTAATTTTGAATTATTTCGATAACTTTCTTTAATTGCATCAATATCTTCCATGGTTAGATTAAATACATCATCATCAAGGGTTATAACGATGTCTCCAGACGCTGCTTTAATACCAATATTTCGTCCTTCTGTTCCAACATTCTCTTCAAGCGTAATAACTTTAACTGATGGGAACGCTACAGCGGCTTCCTCTTTAATTGATTGTTCTGACTTATTATCAACCACAATAATTTCAAACTGCATTTTTGTTTCGTCAATAAGTAGGCCTAAGTTTTCAAAAAGTAAACACTTCCTTTTGTATGTCAAAATAACAATAGATATTTTTGATAATAGCTCCATTTATTACTACACCTCGGAATACTTATAGTTGGTATTGCATTGACACTAAACTATGATATGCAGCACTATACTTGTTTGCCATAACAGCCACTGTATGATTTTCTATAAATGATTTAAACGCCCTATCGACTTTGTCATGACTCGTTGAAATGCTGTCAGTTATCGCTCTTGCCATGGATGCAGGCAATTCATCTTCAACCAACTCACCTAAGACGCCATCACCTAACAACAAACGATTACCACCAACATCTCTTGCGACTATAGAGATACTTGCTCTCATTGCTTCAAGTAGAGTAATTGGAGTACCTTCAGTCCTTGAACTATTCACATAAACGTCAAACAATGATAAATATTGATCAGCTTGAGACACATACCCCAGAAAATGTACGCGCTCTCCAACACCTTTTTTATTTGCAATTATCCGTAATTCATCCTTCATAGGTCCATCACCAATAATGACTAATACAAGCATTTTATCACACTGAGAAAATGCTTGTATTAAAGTATCGTACCCCTTCTCATAAGACAAACGACCAATTGAACCCACAATTTTTTTCCCTGATTGTTTAAGAGAAGTTATTTTTTGTTCTATAGCATCTTTTGTGATCCTTGGTACTTCAGGAGAAATTCCATTTTCGATAACAATACACTTACTTTTTACACTTTGTAAGTTTGGATGGAAAAGCATTGCTTGACTAACAAGCACAATTTTTTTTCGAAATCTTAACAAAAATGCATCTAACTTTTCATATAGCCACATTTTTGTCCAGGAAGTAACTGATGTCCAGCCATGTAATGTCACAATAAATGGAATTTGCCGGATAAATTCCGGCATTAAACCAAATAAAATATTTGCCTTATAACCATGAGAATGCAAAATATCAAACTTTTCTTTCTTTGCGAAAGAAAGTATTTCAAATGCTCCTAGAATATTGGGGCCTGCACGCATCCTAAAAATATTAACAGGTATTTTTTCACTATGGCAAATTGTCTCGATTGCTTTTTCATTATCGTATTTTGTCCCTATACTACAAATTTGAGCATCAAATCCCTGTTTACGTTGTTCCTTTGCCAATTCAATCAGAACGGACTCAGCACCATAAAATCCACCACTATCAATTAAATGTAAGATTTTCATTAAGAAGTCGTTATTTTTCGATAAATATTTAATGTATTTTCAATCATTTGTTCCACTGAGAATACATTCATAATTTTCTCAAAACCATTTGCGCCAAATGTTTCGGCTTGTTGAGTATCCTGCAATAATGAAACAAGGTATTTTGCCAAAGTATTAACATCCCCCATAGGATATAAAAAACCATTATTACCATGTTCTACCAGCTCCCCATTACCACCAACATCTGAGCATATCACAGGTTTCTGATGTGCCATATATTCCATAATAGCATTTGATAACCCCTCTGACTCTGAACATAGGGCCATTATTTGGCAGTCTTTAATATAATCTGACACATTGCTTTGCGAACCAACAAATCTCACCCCATCCTGCACTCCATACTCTTCGGCGAGTGATATGAGAGATTTTTCATCACCGCCGCCAACAATAACAACAGTCGCATCTGGAAAGTCTTTTCTTACCAACTTTAAAGCTTTAATTAAGTCACCCATTCGCTTAATTGGACGTATATTGGCAACAAGGCCAATTTGGTGCAATGTATA
>JAPHSW010000227.1 GCA_026196615.1 Gammaproteobacteria bacterium
CCTCCTGGTAATACAAGCATATCATATGTTTGTTTCATCGCTTGATCCAGTGTGGTATCAGGAATGAGTACCACACCGCGACTTGCTGTGACAGGTTCTACTGTTAAGCCGTCATCCTGCAAACCTGAAAGGCTTGCTGTGGTTACATTGATGTCCGCTCGACGTAAGATGTCAATAATGGTGATTGCTTCTAATTCTTCGCAGCCTTCTGCGATTGGGACAAGGACATTACTCATGTGAATTATTCCTTTTTGTTCAAGGTCTTTAGAATGTTTCTACTATTGCGGAGTGCTCACACTTTTTGAGAGCACCTGTTTTTGTTTTAATTTGTTTTCCAAATATTTAATTCGAGCTTTATTTTTAGCAATACTTCGCATTAAATTTTGATAATGAATAAGTTCAGAGACTGGAATTAATTTAATGCCAGCTGCTTTAAGTTGTGGAATTTTTTCTTCCAGAACATCCATTGTTTCTTTGAAAGGGTGTCCGATAGCAACTGCAGAACCATTTTTTTTAGCAAGTTGTATCAAACGGTTAAATTGGAACTCAATTGCTGGACGATTGAGCTCATGATCTAAAAAAACATTTCGTCGTGTATTTTTTATTTGATACTTGTTAGCGGTTTGTTCCGCTAATGTTTGGGCCGTTGTCCGGCTGTCTACGAAATAGAGATTGGTTTGAGCGAGTTCATCCATTAGCCATTTCATTGGATCTTCCTGGCTGGTGATTAAACTGCCCATATGGTTATTAACACCTTTTATGTGAGGTATGGAGCGAATACTTTTGATTACTGACTCTCTAAAATCTTTTTCGCTCATGTTATTAAGGAGTGCTCCTGGCCCTAAATAAAGGGTTTCCATGGTGGCCTGCATTGGTAAATGTAACATAATATCACTGCCTTTATTATGAGCTGCTTCAGCCAATGTTTCTAAGTGAGGAGTGTGAGGTAAGAAAGCAAACGTTACTTGACCTGGGAGTTCAATAGCCCGTTTATCTTGAGCAAATTTATAGCCAAGGTCATCAATGATAATGGCCACAAAGGCACTGGGAACTGTTTCTCTATCAATATCTGAATTGATAGCCCAGCTGGATGAAATCAAACAGACGGATGAGAAAAAAAAAGCCGTGAATGTTTTAAATATTCTTAGAGCTAACATGACTACTTAGTTGCCTTTTTTTTAATTGACGAACGGTCATGCTTAGTACTAAGAATATTTAAACCCTTTAGCAGATTAAGTGCTTCGTGAAGAGCATAATCAGTGGCCTTTTTTTCATCTTTACTAGAAGTATTGTCTGATGATTTATGGTCTTTTTGGGAAGACTTTTTATTTGTATCAGAGGATGCTTTGTTTTTTTTATGTTCCAGATGACCTTTTAAGTCAGCTTCTTTGACCTGAGAAAAAACACTTTTTTCTTTTTCTTCCAGGCTGACATTGGCAAGTTTGATATCAGGAACGATACCTTCTGCCTGAATTGAGCGACCTGAAGGAGTGTAGTAGCGGGCAGTGGTTAATTTTATGGCAGTGGAATGAGTCAGAGGCTTAATGGTTTGTACTGAACCTTTACCAAAAGTGTTTGAACCCATAATAATTGCACGACGATGGTCTTGCAGAGCTCCAGCAACAATTTCTGATGCTGATGCGGAACCACCGTTAACCAATACAACAATAGGAGCATCTTTGAGGGCATCACCGCGTGTTGCAGAAAATCTTAATTCAGAGTCTTTTATCCGACCTTGAGTGTAGACAATTAAACCTTTATCAAGAAAAATATCAGCAACATCAACTGAGCCATTGAGAACGCCTCCAGGATTATTTCTTAAATCGAGAATTAAACCTTTAAGAGCTTGTTTTTTATTATCTTTAACCAGTTTTTTCAGTGCTTTTCTAAGTTGTTCGGCGGTTCTTGATTGAAAGCTGGAAATTCTGAGGTAACCAAAATCATCTTCCAGTAAACGTGATTTAACACTTTTGACTTTGATGACTGCGCGCTTTAAAGTAATTTCAAGTGGTTTGTCACTGCTTTCACGAATAATGGATAATTTAATTTCTGTACCAGGTTTACCTCGCATCATTTTTACAGATTCATCCAGTTCCATTTCTTTCACGGACTTATCATCAATGCGAAATATTAAATCGCCAGGCAGTATGCCAGCACGTTGGGCTGGAGTATCATCAATGGGAGATATGACCTTTATCAAGCCATCTTCCATACCGACTTCAATACCTAAACCGCCAAACTCTCCTGTTGTGCCTTCTTTTAGGTGTTTAAAGCTTTTTTCATCAAGATAACTTGAATGAGGATCAAGTCCAGACAACATGCCTTTAATAGCATTCTTCAAAATGGTTTTATCATCCACTTTCTCAACATAATCTGTTTTTATACTGGCAAATGCATCTGTAAACTCTTTTAGAATTTCCAGAGGAAGTGGCTCTACTTTAGGCGTATCGGAACTGCTCTTGGTCGTGTTGTCAGATTGTGCATTAGCGGTACTCAGAGGCAATGCTATGGCAAAGCTGAACGATAAAGAAAAAAGTACTGACAAATACAGTGGTTTAGTCATCCATTACTCCAGGATACATAGGGGTTAGGTTCAAAACTAGATAGTTTTTTGTTATTAAATTTGTTTTTTATTGTTATCTTTAGATTAACCATATCATGTAAAATATTGAAAATCATATTATTCATTATGTTGATTACTTAATGACGTTTTTTCTTACACCAGCGTGAAGGATTCGATGGCTTACCATTATGTCGAATTTCAAAGTATAGGCCCACGCTTTTTATACCGCCACTACTACCAACTGTAGCAATAATTTCATTATTCTCAACCCAGTCGCCTACTTCCTTAAGTAGTGTTTGATTGTGTCCATATAAGCTCATATAGCCATCACCGTGATCTATTATAGTGATAAGCCCATACCCTCTGAGCCAATCAGAATAAGCAATTCGGCCATTGGATATGGCGTGAACAGGCGCTCCTTCTTTGGCCTTTATGATGTTGCCCTGCCATTTGACTTTACCAACACTTCGCCAATGATCAAACAAGTTTTTGACTCTCCCTTTTGCTGGCCAAAAGAGCTTTCCTCGCTGTTTTGCAAACGGTTTTTCAGTGGGTAAGGAGGGGATATCATCCAGAGCTTTTTTTAATTTATTGATCAAACGTGTCAGGTTTTTTTTATCTTTTAACAGGTTAGCCAGTTGTTTGTCTTTTGAAATGATTTCTTGATTTAATGTCGCCACCAGCTTATTTCGCTCAATTTGTTTTTCTTGTAACGACTGCTTTTCTCTATTTAACTGATATTGTTTATCTTGAAGTGTTTGAGTGGTTAGACTGATCTGTTGTTTATCGTTATTGATCTTATGCAACAGCGTATTGACTTCAGTAATTTGTTGACTACGAGCTTCGTTGAAATAATCATAGTAGGTCATAATGCGACTGATAGTGGCTGGATTTTGCTGATTTAAAAGCAATTTTACGTATTCCTGGCGGCCAATTGCATAACTGGCTTGTAACTGCCCTGACAACAATTGTTGTTGAGTCACGAGTTCTTTATTATTTTGAGATAATTTTTTATTGAGTTCTTTCAGACTGGTGTTGAGTACTTTTATTTGTTGTTGTGTTGAAAAAAGCTGGCGTGCATTATCGGCAATGGTTTGTTCGGCTTGCTGAACTTCTTTTTCTAAAAGAGATTTTTCCCTTTGTTGCTCTTTTAGAGAGTTTTTTAGTGAGGAAATATCCTGACGTAACTGGGTTAATTCCTGTTGCTTTAATTGCCCTTTTGAAGAGGCACTGACATGACTGCTTATTATGGCGAGTAATGTCAGAAATATAATGAATTTACTCGTCTTGTGTTTCAACATCGTCAGCTAAAGTGACTAAAGAACGGCCGTTCATTTCAGAGGGAACTTCAATATCCATTAAATACAGCATGGTGGGCGCAATATCAGATAAAGCTCCAGTTTCAGCCATTACCGCATCACGTCCGACATAAATAAAAGGAACTGGGTTACAGGTGTGGGCTGTGTGTGCCTGTCCTGTGCTTTCATCCAACATCAATTCTGCATTACCATGATCAGCTGTGATGAGCATTTCCCCTCCAGCTTTGAGGATTGCCTCTTTGATTTGAGCAATAATCCCATCCAGAGCTTCAATTGCCTCAATTGCTGCTGATTCTTTGCCTGTATGACCTACCATGTCGGGATTGGCAAAATTACAGATAATTGTGTCATATTGGTCAGATTCAATAGCTGCAATCAGTTTGTCAGAAAGTTCAGGTGCATTCATCTGAGGCTGTAAATCGTAGGTGGAGACATCAGGTGAATTAATTAAAATGCGATCTTCGTAAGGGAAAGGCTCTTCAATACCGCCATTAAAGAAAAAAGTCACATGGGCATATTTTTCAGTTTCAGCAATGCGTAGTTGTCGCAAACCCAGATTGGACACGTATTCGCCAAATACATTGGTGAGTCTCTCTGGAGGAAAAGCTACAGGAATGTCAAACTTAGAAGAATATTCCGTTAAACTGACAAATTGTTCAAGTTTGAAATTACGTTCACGCTTAAACGCTTCGAATTCTTCTTCGATGAAGGGGCGGGTAATCTCGCGAGCTCGATCAGAGCGATAGTTCATAAAAATCATAACGTCGCCATCTTCAATGCGAACCGCTTCTTCACCTTCTGCTGCAATAGTAGTCGCCTGAACAAATTCATCTGATTCACCACGCTGATATGCCTGGACTAATGCATCCAGTGCGGAAGTGGAAGTAAATTCGCCTTTGCCTTCAGCAATGGCATCATAGGATGATTTGACTCGATCCCAGCGATGATCACGATCCATGGCATAATAGCGGCCAACAATTGAGGCAAAACGGCCACTGCCCGACTCATCAAACACATCCTGCATGGCAGTGATTGATGCTTTGGCACTCTTAGGTGCAGTATCACGACCATCAAGAAAGGCATGCAGGTAAACATTTTTCATGCCTCGCTCTGCAGCCAGTTTGGTCATGGCATGAATATGACATTCATGACTATGTACGCCGCCAGGAGAGAGTAATCCCATAATGTGTACCGCAGAATTGTTCTCGATGGCTTTATCGACGGCTTCAGTCAATGTACAGTTGCTGAAAAAAGAACCTGTGCGAATGGAACGACTGACACGGGTATATTCCTGATAGACCACACGACCAGAACCAATGTTCAAGTGGCCAACTTCTGAGTTACCCATTTGTCCTGCAGGTAAACCCACCTCGGCACCAGATGCCTTGATCAGAGTATGAGGAAATTGAGACCATAAATTATCAAAAACAGGGGTGTTTGCTTCAAGAATAGCATTATGACGAGGGTCTTCTGAATAACCCCAGCCATCTAATATAATCAGTGCCAGAGGCTTTGGTATAGTTGACATAAGTAGCTTAAATTAATCCAATTTAAGGAGTTTTTACTGAACCATTGCCCAGAATTCTGTGGCAATTAGAGAATCAGGATAATGAGTCGATGTTATTAATTCATTTACTGGTTAAACATGGGGTTAAACAGTGCTTATTTCAAGAAAAAGTTTCAAGTAACTGCTTTAAATTAAGCGAGTTAGAGTAACGACTTGTTTAATTAACCTAATATAATAAATTATTTTAAGTATGCCCACAAAGAATTTTTAGAAATTTGTCGGAGTTTATAAAAAATAAGTTTTTTTTTCTATAGATAATGCTGCATTTTGAGTCGAAATGAGTTATTTTTTATTAAAAAGCTCGAATTTAACCGATAAATTCAAAAAAAAAGCAATATAAGTGAAGAAAATTGAAATAAAACGCTCATTTTTCTTAATATTATTGTATACTTTTATTGTTATATTAGTGAATTTCTAGGAAACACAGATATGGGCGACCAATTTAACCTAAGTGAAACGGATTGTTGCGATATGAATATGGATTTAATGTCACGTGATGAAGATATCGATAGAGCCTCACGCTCATTGAAAGCAATGTCACATCCTCTACGCTTGAAAATTTTATGTACTCTTGGTGATGCAGAAATTAGTGTTCAGGATATTGTCGAGAAAGTGGGTACTTCGCAAAGTAATATCTCACAGCATCTGGCAATTTTAAGAGACAAAGGTATTCTTGCTTCTCGTAAAGATGCTAACAGAGTTTATTACCGTGTTGGTGATGCAAGAACATTGCGTCTTATTGGTATGATGAGAGATGTCTTCTGCACTATTGGCTAATAGCCAATAGCGAGCAACTGCTTTTAATTTGGCTTTTGTTTAAATTAGGCTTTAAAGCTTAGTTATTAAAGTCGGTTGCAGTGTATTTGTACTGCTTTTTAAATTACCAGATCGGATGTTTCGTGCCGGTTCAGGAATTTTTGTCTGTCATTTTCTGTTTCAGGCGACTCTACAGCATAATCCTTTCTCCAAAATTCTTCAGAAAATACCGCAATTCAGATTTTCTTATGAGGCTGTTTTTGCTATGCTACTCCTTTTTTGCAAAGCCTGTTTTCTAAAACGCGCTTTTATGAAGTGGTTGCGTATGAAACAGGTACTCACCAATTCGATGTTATAGTATATAGAAATGGTACATTAAGCTATGGAACACATGAATGAGTTTGTAGAGACCAATTGGGTCATGATATTAATGTGGTTTTTCCTTTTAGGAATGATCATCAATTCTTTTTTGAAATCAACTTTCGATATTAGTCCTCAGCAAGCCGTTTTGCTAATGAGCCATGAAAAAGACAGTGTGGTTCTTGATGTAAGAGAAGACAGTGAATATCAATCCGGTCATATTAAAGACTCCATCCATATCCCAATGAGTGCGCTTAAATCACGGATGAGTGAGTTAGATAAATATAAGGAAAAAAATATTATTTTAGGTTGTCGTTCAGGCAGTCGTTCAGGCAGAGCATGTAATATGCTGAAACGAAGTGGCTTTGAAAAAGTGCACAATCTGCGTGGCGGTCTTCTGGCCTGGGAAAATGACAACCTACCAATGAACAAAGGTTGAAACATGTCCAAAACACAAGCAGATATTACTATCTATTTGACTCAATATTGTCCTTATTGTGTAAGAGCAAAGAGCTTATTAAACTCTAAAGAAGTGACTTATACAGAAATTGATATTGATGCTCAGCCAGAATTGCGAAGTGAGATGGTACAGAAAAGTAATGGTGTTACTTCTGTGCCCCAAATTTTTATTGGTGATACTCACGTGGGTGGGTGTGATGATCTTTTTGCTGCAGAGTCTGCAGGTCAATTAGATAGCTTATTGTATGTCTAAAGAGTTATATGTCTAAAGGAGCGGTCAGATGAGTGATGCTGTGCATATTGTTTGTCCTCATTGTGATGGTATTAATCGGATACCTGCCAGCAAGCTATCCGCAGGTGGAAAATGTGGTAAATGCCAGCATCTGTTATTACCTGGCAAACCTGTAGAATTAAATGCTTCTCGTTTTAATAAGCACATTCAAAAGAATGATTTACCTGTTCTAGTGGATTTTTGGGCACCCTGGTGTGGTCCCTGTAAGATGATGGCGCCAGTATTTGAACAAACGGCACGTCATTTTCAGCATAAGTTAGAACTAGCCAAAGTAAACACAGAACAAGAACAGAGTCTTGCTGGGCAATACAATATTCGTAGTATTCCAACCATCGCTTTATTTCATCATGGGAAAGAAGTTGCAAGACAGGCTGGTGCTATGGATCAAAACAGTTTAATCCAGTGGGTACAGAGCCATCTTTCGTCATAATTTGTACAATAAATAGTTATTTAAAGAAATCTTTTAAGAAAAATCAGGAATTTTATCATGGCAGACGAGCAAACAAACGAGACAAATAACGAACAAGAAGGGCAGCAGTTCATTATTCAAAAAATTTACTGTAAAGATGTCTCTTTTGAAACACCAAATTCACCAGAAATGTTTACCTTAAAGTGGGAGCCTGAATTAAAGGTCGATCTTCATACTGCGGTGAACACTCTGGGAAAAGATACTTATGAAGTTGTATTAACTGTGACTGTGACTGTGAAAGTTGGTGAAAAAACAGCTTTTCTGGCTGAGGTTGAACAGGCTGGTATCTTCAATATTGCAGGGTTTGAAAAGCCACAACTGGATGCCATGTTAGGCAGCTATTCTCCTAATATTCTATTCCCTTATGTGCGTGAAGTGATTTCTGAGCTTGTAAATAAAGGTGGGTTTCCACAGCTTATTTTACAGCCTGTAAATTTTGATGCTGTTTATGCACAACATATGCAACAACGTCAGGAACAACAGGAAGAAGGTGACTCACCTGCTCCTGATGCAGTTCACTAGTTTTTCACATCAAAAAATATGATGGCATATCTACTATGACACAATGCATCACTGTTCTGGGGGCTGGTTCCTGGGGAACGGCTCTTGCTATCTTGTTAGCAAAAAATGGTCATAAAGTACTCTTATGGGGAAGGAATAAAGAGAAAATTTCCGCAATGCAGACGGCAGGTGAAAATAGCCCTTTTCTTCCTGATATTGCATTCCCTGACAATTTGACAGTAAGTAGCGATCTGGAACGAGCAGTTTTGCAAAGTGATGAGTTACTCGTTGTGGTTCCAAGTCATGCCTTTCGTGATACATTAGTTAAAATAAAAGCAATTAAGCCAGAAATTCAGCGTATCAGTTGGGCAACCAAAGGTCTGGAGCCAGACACTCATCAACTGCTTCATAATGTGGTTGATGAAATTTTTCAAATGCCTGTTAAACAAGCTGTAATCTCTGGACCTACCTTTGCTACTGAAGTAGCAAAGGGTTTACCAACGGCACTGACAATTGCTGCTAATGATTCTGATTTTGCGCAAGAATTATCTAAAATGCTTTGTAATGCAACTTTGCGGCCGTATGTTAGTCAGGATATTATTGGCTTAGAAATTGGTGGTGCAGCAAAAAATGTAA
>JAPHSW010000159.1 GCA_026196615.1 Gammaproteobacteria bacterium
CCTGATTCATTTCTAAGTCGTTGTTCCTTCAGTGGTTTTCTTCTCTTTTTTAAGAGCAGTACCGCTGACTGAGATGCACATTATACGCAGTAAATTCCTTCCGTCAACTCTTTTTGTCAATTAATTGTAATATTTATGAGATTTCAATTTTTCACTCATGACCTTACGGTTAATATCATCAAGTTTAAATAATTGTCACTTTAGCAAACTTTCTTTTTCCCACTTGATAAACTTTTGTGGTACCACTATCCACCGTTAATTTAGTATCTGAAATTTTTTCACCATCTATTTTAACAGCGCCCTGTTTTATCATACGGATGGCTTCACCCGTACTTTGAGTCATACCTGAATCTTTTATGATATAGGCAATGCCTAAACTACCATTATTGCCCTGCATTTCAAATTCTGCAATATCATCAGGAACTTTGCCCTTCTTAAAGCGATCAATAAAATTCTGTTGTGCTTGTTTTGCTGAATTTTCATTATGGAAACGAGTAATTATTTCTTGTGCCAATAAAAACTTAATATCTCTTGGGTTCGTTCCATTATCGACATCTGCTTTAAATTGCCCAATTTCTGTCATTGGTCTAAAACTCAACAATTCAAAATAGCGCCACATAAGCTCATCAGAAATAGACATGATTTTACCAAACATGTCATCAGGGGTATCTGAAACACCAATATAGTTATTGAGTGATTTCGACATTTTTTGTACACCATCTAATCCTTCAAGGATAGGCATCATTAGAATGACCTGAGGTGTTTGGCCATGACTCTTTTGTAATTCACGCCCCATTAAAAGATTAAACTTCTGATCGGTCCCCCCCAGCTCAACATCAGCTTTTATGACAACTGAGTCATATCCCTGGATCATAGGGTAAAGAAATTCATGAATAGCAATGGGTTGTCCTGCAGCATAGCGTTTACTAAAATCATCACGCTCCAACATTCGAGCAACAGTCTGATTAGCAGCTAATTTAATTAAATCAGCTGCATCCATTTTTCCCATCCATTGGGAATTAAAAACAATAGTCGTTTTATCTTCATCTAGAATTTTAAAGACTTGCTCTTTATAACTTTTCGCATTTTCCAACACTTGCTCTTTTGTAAGAGGTTTGCGGGTAATATTTTTCCCTGTTGGGTCACCAATCATGCCAGTAAAATCACCAATTAAAAAATGAATATCATGACCTAAATCTTGAAACTGGCGAAGTTTATTAATAAGTACTGTATGACCAAGGTGTAAATCTGGGGCAGTTGGATCAAATCCGGCTTTGATGACAAGAGGTTTGTTGGTTTTTAACTTTTCTATCAGACCTTCTTCAAGCAAGATCTCATTCGATCCTCTTTTTATTATTTCCAGAGCGTCTTCTATTTTGCCCATTTTGACTATATACTCCCGCTTTTATGTTAACTCGTTATCAAAACAGCTATAATTGACTATTTTTTAACCAGCATTACTCAAATTTGCGATAAGATTACCATAAATTTTCTGCCGTCTCTGTTAGGATTTAATAAAAAGGGTTACTTTTTTTTATTTTTCTATTGCATTAATCCTTATTAGGAGCTATCTTTAGCTAAAAAAACCGAGGAATATCCGTGAATTACAACAACTTTTTAAACAACAGCAGTAAGTTTAAAAATAAAAATCGATATCGTTTAGAAAATAAGAAAAAAAGTAGCCGAAATTTTCTTATTTTTTCTGTAATGTCTGTTGCTGTTTTAGCGGGTTTATTTACACTATCTGTAAATAGTAAAGAAACTACTAACAATACAGTAAATCTCACAGCGGTTAATGCAACATCAGATTCAGATGTATTATTAGATATTAATAATCCAACTGATTCTACAACGCAAAGTATTCCTCTAGATTTACCTGAAATTGGCTATCGCTCAGAAGTCCTGGCTAAATCAGTAACCTATATTGAAAATCAACCAGAAGAGAAAGTGGTTTCTAAGCCTGAGCAATTAGAAGAACCCGTCTCCCTTGTAAAAATAATAGATGAAGTTGAGACTACTGATACTACTGTTAAAAATACGATTAAAGCAGAAGAAGTTCTAATTCAAACAGTACAAGCTCCCAGTGTTTCAAACAATCTAATAAACAATGCCAGTATTACAACTCCCTCAGTAACCAAAATCGATAAAATTGAAACGGTTAATCACCAAATTTCCACACCGATAACTCAAACTAACAGTAAAACAGTCATTGTAAAAAGCGGCGATACACTTTCTGCTATCTTTAAGCGTTTATCTCTAAGCGCGAGTACTCTGCACCAGATTATCAATTCCAGCAAAAAGGCAAAACAGCTTACTCGTATTAGACCAGGACAAAAACTAGTCATCACATTTGATGAAAACGATAAACTTCAATCACTCCAATATGCTCTTGATAGAGTAGATACTCTTGTTATTAATAAAGATCAAGACAGCACTAAATTTATCAGTCATATTGAAAGCAAAGAAATTGAAATAAAACAGCAGTTTGCCACTGGAAAAATTACCAATTCTCTTTTTGCAACAGGTAACAAAGTAGGCCTAAGCAATGCAATGATTATGCAATTAGCTCAACTGTTTGGCTGGGATATTGATTTTGCTCTGGATATTCGAAAAGGCGATTCATTTGCTATTCTTTTTGAAGAAAAATATATTGATGATCATAAAATAGGCAACGGAAATATTCTTTCCGCAGAATTTGTCAACCGAGGAAAAACATTTAAAGCCATTCGTTACACTGATGCATCAGGACATACAGATTATTATTCTGAAAAAGGCCTGAGTATGCGTAAAGCTTTTTTACGAACACCAGTTGATTTTTCTCGCATCAGTTCAAAATTTTCTAGTGGCCGAAAGCATCCTGTATTAAATCGTATTCGAGCACATAAAGGTGTTGATTACGCTGCTTCTCGTGGTACTCCCATTAAAGCTGTAGGTGATGGTAAAGTCATATTTAAAGGAACTAAAGGTGGCTATGGTCGCGTTATAATCTTACAACATGGCTCCAAATATACGACTCTATATGCCCATATGAATTCATATAACAAAAAGCTCAGACATGGTACACGTGTTAAGCAAGGACAAATCATTGGTTATGTTGGTAGTTCAGGTTTAGCAACTGGGCCACACCTACACTATGAATTCCGTATGCATGGTGTACACCGTAATCCATTAACAGTACCACTTCCTAGCGCATCTCCAATTGCTAAAAAATATCGTACTGATTTTCGAAATACCGCAGATACTCTAATCTCTCAGCTAAAATCAAGACAACAGGAAGCTATTGCTTTAACAGAGCAATAATCTGATCTAACCTCTTATTATTCCAACTCCTGCTTTCTAAAAGAAGCAGGAACTGGATCAAAACAGGAATTGGAATAAGGATGACTTCTGATTTAATACCTTCGGACTACTTTATTGGCCTAATGTCTGGAACCAGCCTCGATGGTGTTGATACAGTCATTTGTTCAATCCAGTCATCCAATGAATTTTCTCTTGTTGATGCAAAAACCTATCCTATACCTAAGCAACTAAAAGGTGATTTACTAGCTTTAAGTCAGAAACAGGATTCTGATGAGTTGAATTCCTATGCTAAATTAGATGTCCAAATGGGACACTTGTTTTCAGATTGCTGCCTTAGAATACTAAAAAAGAATCATCTAAAAACAGAACAAATAAGTGCTATTGGAAGTCATGGACAAACTCTTAGACATTATCCTGACTCCCAATATCCTACAACATTACAGATTGGCGACCCCAATATTATTGCACAAAATACTGGTGTCACAACAATTGCAGACTTTCGACGAAGAGATATGGCGGCAGGAGGTCAAGGCGCCCCTTTAGTTCCTCCATTTCATCGAGCACTATTTGGTACAAAAAACCAAACCGCTAATCGAGTCATTTTAAATATCGGTGGCATTTCCAATATTACATTTTTACCAGAACAATCTACAACTGTTGACTATAATTCTGTACTTGGTTACGACACAGGCCCTGGTAATGGGCTCATGGATGATTGGTGTATCAGACATTTTGACTGTGCTTATGACATATCCGGGCAATTAGCTTCTAAAGGTCATGTGGATAAAAATTTTCTTTCACAATTACTCGATGATCCATTTTTTTCACAAAAACATCCAAAAAGCACTGGCAGAGAATACTTTTCATATCAATGGATTGAAAAACAACTCAAACAATACGATCAAAAAATAAATGATATAGATATTTTGGCAAGCTTATTGGAGTTAACAGTTCAATCCATCTTTAACGAAATTAAAGAATTAAAACCTCAAGTAGATGAAATACTGGTTTGTGGAGGGGGTGCTCACAACACTTTACTTATGCGCCGATTACAAGAAACAATGCCCCAAATTAATGTTTCCTCAACAGAACACTTTGGCTTGCATCCTGACTGGGTTGAAGCCAGTGCTTTTGCATGGCTCGCTCACCAGACATTAAACGGTTTGACTTCCAATCTACCATCAGTAACTGGCGCTAGAAAAGAAGTCATTCTTGGTGCTATTTGGCCAGCTTAAACGGTTTGACTGACCTGTTTTGATAAAAGAGCTAGCGTTCTTCTATTGGTGTATAAGTACGCTTTTCTTCACCCGTGTAAATTTGAGTGGGTCTGAAGATTCGATTATCTTTTAACTGTTCACGCCAATGCGCCATCCAGCCTGCACTTCTGGCAATCGCAAAGATTGCTGTAAACTGATTATCAGGGATCCCCATTTCTCTATAAAGTAAGCCAGAATAATAATCGACATTAGCATAAACACCTTTTTCAGCTAAACGATCTTCACAGGCTTTTTCCAAGGCCTCTGCAACTTCAAACAGAGGATTTACATCCCCTCCTCTAGCTTCCAAAAGATCTTTAATTAAACCTTGTAAAATGGTGGCACGTGGATCTTTAGTCTTATACTCTCGGTGCCCCATTCCCCAAATTTTACCTTTTCGCCTCAATTGCTCATCAACAAATTTAGCTGCGTTTTTAGGACTGCCCACTTGTTCCAGCATGTTAAGCACTTTAGCATTTGCACCACCATGTAACGGTCCTGATAAACAGCCAATGGCAGATGAAATAACGCTATAAGGTGTTGAAAGTGTTGAACCATTGACTAATACGGAGAATGTGGAGGCATTGATTGTATGCTCGGCATGTAAAATAAGACAAACATCCAGAATACGAGTCATCAATGGATCAGGTTCCAATCCTGACAGCATATAGAGAAAGCTTTCGGCATAGTTTAGATCATAACGAGTTGGCGCTGGGTTATATCCTTTAGAAATATGTTTCCAGGAGGTCACCAGAGTTCCCATTCTAGCGATGATTTTCATTGTTGCATTATTCACGTAGTTGAGATCAGTACAAACATCACCGTCAATAAGACACTCACTTCCTTGATAAAACATACCTAGGCTAGACACAGCAGTTTGTAGCATCAACATCGGATCAGCTGAAGCAGGTAGAGTTTTCATTAAATCAACAAGGTGATATTTCAAAGCACGATTAGTACGCAAATGACCTGTATATTCTTCTAATTTTTCTTTTGTTGGCAACTTACCATTCATTAACAACAAAATGGTTTCTTCAAATGTACTGTGCTTTGCTAATTCTTCAATAGGGTAGCCGCGATAAAACAAAATGCCTTTTTCTCCATCGATAGCAGAGATGTTGGATTTTGTTGCTGGCACGCCAGCCAAGCCAGGAAGGTATTCATTCATATTGAGCCTCAAACTGAATCTATTTAGTTAGCCCCCATTACAGCAACTAAATTATTTTATTATTTTTCTGGACATGCTGATACTGAACACCCTGTTAATTAGTTTTCAAGGATATACAGATAAAAGAGACAGACACATCTAGATTAATGGATGGATGCTCGTTGGTTAAGCATAACTTAATCATAGCAAAGATTAATATTTTTGCCTGTTTATATACAGTGAAGAGTGAAAGCATAAACAATTTCAAGTTCACAAACAACAAAAAAGGCGCCATAAAAACAGCGCCTTTTTTACTCTAGAGCATTTTTTAAATGTCTAAACTGTCCTTATTTATCTTCCGTGGAGAAAGAAGAACCACAGCCACAAGTTGTTGTTGCATTGGGGTTGCGAATCACAAATTGAGCACCCTCAAGACCTTCAGTATAATCAATTTCTGCACCAACAAGATATTGAAATGACATGGGATCAATTAGCAATTTAACGCCATGATTTTCAACTTCTGTATCACCATCATTAATGGCTTCATCAAAAGTAAAGCCATACTGGAAGCCAGAACATCCACCACCAGTAACAAAAACTCTTAATTTTAAATTATCGTTCTTTTCTTCTTCAATCAAAGACTTAACTTTTAATGCTGCTGCATCAGTAAAATCTAACAAATTTTCTTCATTCATACTTTCACTCACTACTTTGCTCCAATCCAATCTTTATTATTCAATAACCAAGCGCATTAGTCAAGATTAATATCATTTTATCAATGACTAGAGTATCAATCATCAGGATAATGACTTAGCCTTCATGAACCAAGTTACATAACGAAATAAAGATTTCTATCTTACTAAAAGAAAAATTTCCTAAAAAATCTAATTAGTGGTTATAACTTCAGGTTCTTCCAATCTTGCTGGTTCCTGCTGTTTTTCAACTGTTGCCGAGAGTTTATCTTCTGAAACATGAACCAGATTACCATTAACTTCAGCACCCATAGCCATCTCAAACAGGTTGTAATAAACATTACCAAAGACTCTGGCTCGTTTAGCTAGTTCTACGTTATTACTGGCATACACATTACCTTCAACTGTACCATTGATGACGATATTTGGAATTTGTATTTCTCCTTGTACAAAACCATTTTCACTAATCGTGATGGTGGCATTGTCATCTTCTGTTGCAGTAATGTTACCCACAACTTTGCCATCAATTAAAAGTCCTCCTGAAAAATCCAGATCACCTATGATTTTAGTTGTCTTTCCAACCAGAGAATCGATTCTTCTGCTCGAACTTTTTTTACTGCCCCACATATTTCATTCCTCCCGATTGAGACCATTCCAGATCGCCTAACTCAATGATCGATTTTTTCTTTTTCGTATCAATAATGATATCAACAGATTGAGGTATCATCCCTTCAGGCAAACGCATTATACCGCTAAATTCTTGAAAATACTTAAAACTGTATGTGAAACCTTTGTCTTTCAGTTCTTTTTTATTTTTTGAAGGTTCTAATAATGAAATCAGTGAGTGTTTAACTGACTTACCATCTTGTTTTCCTTTAATAAAAACTTTAATGAGTCCTTTAGTATAACTTCTTTTTTTTGTTTTTTGAGCAACTGTAAAATCATATTGATAAAGACGACTCAGATCTTTCTCTGGTTCTATTTTCCTGGATTTATAGGGCTCTATTTTCATACTTTGTAAATAAATGGAGCCTCGATCCGTTGTGGGTGAAACAATACCTTTATAAAAAGCCAGCTCTTTTTCCAATTCAGTAATTTTTTTCTGATCTTGATTCATACCCATTTGAATCAATTGGCAAGACTCTTGCTCCAACAAGTATTTTCTTTCCAGGTGTAAAAGTTCTTTATTCAAATCAGTATTTTTCTTTTTTAAAACACTTTGTTGAACAAGTAATGATTTACGTCCACCTTTCGCTTCAATAATATCATCTTCTGATTGCATATAGCCCAATTCAAAAGCGCCCCAGAGAAGCGAAGCTGCCAATAAAAGGACAAACAAACGAATGCCATAATATTGAAAGGGATGGGTACGATGTACAATAATATGAGTCATAAATATAAGCTTAGATACTTTCTATTACATTACCTTAAGGCATTAACGGCACAAGATTAAGACCTGCACTTTCATCCAGATCAAAAACAAGGTTCATATTTTGAACGGCCTGACCAGCAGCCCCTTTGACCAGATTATCAATTACCGATAAAACAACTATCGTATCATTGTCCTGAGGTTGGTGTATTGCAATTCGACACATATTGGAGCCTTTAACTGTCCTGGTTTCAGGATGTGCTCCAGTAGGTAAAACATCAACGAAAGGTTCATGTTTGTAGCGTTTTTCATAAAGAGCCTA